>JBMFJL010000199.1:0-500 GCA_049973735.1 Nanopusillaceae archaeon | reverse complement strand
GGCGATGTCGTTTATTGATTACCTCAAGACAAGAATCCATGAAATGGAATTGAAAGCTAAACCGTTCGCTGGCGCTATAAATGGTGTTGATGTGAATCCATGAAATGGAATTGAAAGATCTGTCTAAAGTGTTGCTTTTTACCTTTAGAGTGAATCCATGAAATGGAATTGAAAGGTTATATGTGGTTTAGGTATAGATGTTTCCGCCAAATGGAATCCATGAAATGGAATTGAAAGTTATTCTTCTGAAAACATTGATTCTTTTAGATATTTGAATCCATGAAATGGAATTGAAAGATTTATGTTCAATATCTTTAAAACTATTTTCCTTTTTATTTTTTCTGAATCCATGAAATGGAATTGAAAGATTTTTTAATGATTAATTATAATTTTTATCTTTTAATGAATCCATGAAATGGAATTGAAAGTTAACAACGTTAAAAACACTATTAGTAATTTTCTTTTCTGTTGAATCCATGAAATGGAATTGAAAGCTTCAG
>JBMFJL010000198.1:0-503 GCA_049973735.1 Nanopusillaceae archaeon | reverse complement strand
CAAAAGATAACATAAAATTATTATTAAGGAATACTTACCAGAATACAATAAAGTTATCATTGAAATCTGGAATTGTATCAAAAGACAACATTAAATTACTATTGAGCAGAACATACTTATATGCAAAGTTATTAAAAGAAAAGCTAGGAATAAAAGACTAAAAATTAGATTTTTATTTTAATCGATTTTTATAAGAAGGAAAAATTTATAAATATTGATGTACATTAAGCATATATGTCATCACTTGATAGTTACACTATAAAGGATAGAAAACTATTGAGAACCCTAGACTTCATAATAAAAAATATTGGGAATTATAATCCAGTTTTAATTGGAGGAATAGCTGTAGCAGTCTATTCATATCTTTATTCTGATATAATTGGAAATAGATTCTATGAAA
This sequence comes from Nanopusillaceae archaeon, assembly GCA_049973735.1. Taxonomy (GTDB): domain Archaea; phylum Nanobdellota; class Nanobdellia; order Nanobdellales; family Nanobdellaceae; genus Nanobdella. The sequence continues at coordinate 103 of JBMFJL010000198.1, read as the reverse complement.
TAAGAAAAACTAGAGATGTTGACTTTGTTGCATCGAAAAATGAAAAAATTGATATAAAAAATGAGTTATACAGAATACCTGGAGTAGAAATAAAGGAAGGAAC
>JBMFJL010000197.1:0-505 GCA_049973735.1 Nanopusillaceae archaeon | reverse complement strand
ATTGTAGATAATAGGATAATAGTAGAAAATAGATATAAAAAAGAAATATTTATTTTAAAGGATAACGTAGATAAAGAATATGTAGCAGAAAAGTTAACAAAAATATGGCAGGAATATTATAAAAAAGTATTTGATAACTATGAGGTATATATACATATAGATAAAGATGAAAATGAAATTAAAATAGAGGTATCAATTTATATAAAGTACGGAGATAAGTTAATATTCGCAGATAGTAATAGATTTAGAATAAAATATTATGGATCATTCTATGTTAATAAAGAAGTATTGGCAGAATTATTAAAAGAATTTAAAATAATAGCATTTCCTGAAAAATTAGATTTATAATTTTTTATCTTTTTATTTTATTTTTTTATATCAAAAATTTTTATTAAAAAATAGAATTTTAAAAAATTATTCTTTGTAGATTTCAAAGTATTTATTTAACAAATCTATAAATCTATTTAGATCACTTTCGGGAGGTAATCTTATTATTAAACAACAG
>JBMFJL010000196.1:0-505 GCA_049973735.1 Nanopusillaceae archaeon | reverse complement strand
TTTGGTTTTTTTGGACGGAAACTTTTGTTTCCGTTATCAAAGTATACATGCCGATTTTTGCCTTCTTTTTGAGCCTAGAGAACCTCTCTGATTGATGACTTCTCTTCCGAAGAAGTAGCTATCGCTATGGAAGGGACGCTTCGCTCCCTTCCAAACCTTCCCTAGACTTAGGGGGCAAATAAAAGCCCCCTAAGAACCCCCAGCTGATGCAAAGCAAAGCTTTGCATCAGAATCAGATAAGCAAGAAATCAAAAGAAAAGAAGCTAAAAAGAAAAAGCTCTAACCCTAAAAAACATGCCTCTTTAAGCTCTTGATAGACAATGCTAAGAAGACGCCAAAACATGAAAATCGTAGATTTCTACCTTCTATGTTTTTACAATATTCTTCGTTGTTATTATTGTACAAGTTCAGTACATCGTGAACACTTACCACAAAACGATTATAACATATATTTACAACCTTACTCCAGAATTGGATTGATTAATTCCGTAAACCAAATTTTAAC
>JBMFJL010000195.1:0-507 GCA_049973735.1 Nanopusillaceae archaeon | reverse complement strand
TGATCCTTACTTTAAGCCAGATTTTAACTATTTGTTATTTTTAGGACAAAATATGATAGGTCGTTTGGGAGTTTATAGGACGTCCTTAGTAAAAAAGGTAGGAGGTTTTAGAAAAGGATTTGAGGGGGCTCAAGATTGGGATTTAGCTTTGAGAATTGTAGAAATTGTACCAGAATACACAATAAGACATATACCATTTATTCTATATCATCGGAGAGTGTTGGAACTTTCAACTGCATCTGGAATACAAACAAAGCCCTGTGTAAGAGAGGCTCAGTATAAGGCAGTAAGTGAACATTTAAAAAGAAGAGATATAGAAGCAGATTTAATAGATGTTAATAAAGCATTTTGGAGAGTAAAATTTTTACTGAAAAATCATTCTAAGAAAGTAAGTATAATAATACCTACAAAAAATAAGGTAGAACTGTTATATAGATGTATAGAGAGTATCTTTGAAAAAACTTCTTATAAAAATTTTGAAATAATCGTTGTAGATAACCGATCTGA
>JBMFJL010000194.1:0-519 GCA_049973735.1 Nanopusillaceae archaeon | reverse complement strand
CTATATTGTATAAAATCACATACTATAAACATTTATCTATATTCAAATTTTGTTTATAGTAATAAATGATCTAATTTTGGAGTAAGGTTGTAAATATGTGTTATAATTTTTTTGTGGTAAGTGTTCACGATGTACTGAACTCGTACAGTAGAAAAATTCCCGGAGGTGTAAGGATGAAGAAGTTAGGAAGTGCCCTACTGTTATCTGCTGTTATAACTGCCCCCACTTATGCGTTAAAGCTCAAGGATGCAGACATTGACTTTGGCATTCAGTACAGAGTCATGTACAACAACTCCAACATTCAATCTCTAAATCAGTACGACTTCTTCAGGCAGAGGCTCAGGCTGAACTTTGATATCAAAACAGAAAGCGGAGTGGGAGGCTTTATACAGCTTGAGTACAGGGGTGGTTGGGGTGGCTCCTCCCCGGCAGCAAGCGACCCAAGGGATGCTTACGAGGTGAATGCCTTCAACAGACTCCAGGCAAGGGGTGTAAGGTACGGATACCTATACTTCCCAG
>JBMFJL010000193.1:0-519 GCA_049973735.1 Nanopusillaceae archaeon | reverse complement strand
AGGTAAATAATTGTCTAAAACATTATCTATTTTTATCTCAATGTCTTCGTTGTAGTTTATTTTTATTACGTCGGTCGAAAAAACACCTTCTAAAAGCTTTCTTAAAGTTTCGTTTTTGAATGAATCTTCTTTTTCTACTTCTTTTATAAGATTGGACAAAGATTGATAAGTAGAGATATCGTTTGGTATAGTTCCAATAAAAAGATGTTTAGTATCTACAAAAATTAAACCTTCTCTTTCAAATATAGATTCTTCTTTTTTATTATTGTATATCTTCACTTCTTTTTCATAATCATACTGTAAAGGGTCCAAAATTTCTATATTTTCAAACTCTGGAAGATTTTCTTTTAATATTTCTAATATTTTTTTAGTTGATAGGTTTACTTCCTCTATTTCTTCTATACTTAGAATATACTCTTCTATTCTATTTATTATTTCAGCTTCCTTATAAATCTGAATATTCCCAATATCCTCTTCATCTTCAATTTGATTTTTACGCTCTATAACTTTTGAGATTAA
>JBMFJL010000192.1:0-521 GCA_049973735.1 Nanopusillaceae archaeon | reverse complement strand
AGAGGAGAAGAATCCATAAAATGGAATTGAAAGTGTTGATAATCGTAATAATAATAAGCCCTTACCTCTTTCTTTGAATCCATAAAATGGAATTGAAAGTGTGCCTATATTATCTTAGTTTTTTTCTCACCCGTATATTAGTGAATCCATAAAATGGAATTGAAAGACGTATCGTGGATTACGTTCATATTAATAAAAAGTATGAGAGAATCCATAAAATGGAATTGAAAGCTCACAACAATTGGATTTACATAAACATGATTAAAGTTAAGGAATCCATAAAATGGAATTGAAAGATTAGATACTAATGGATATGTAGAAACAAATGATTTAATACTTAGAATCCATAAAATGGAATTGAAAGTTAAAAAATTTAGTTTGTTTTATTGTTAAAGTGTGCCCTGGAATCCATAAAATGGAATTGAAAGATCTAGAAGACTGTCTAGATGGGCTTGAAAACTACCGAATCCATAAAATGGAATTGAAAGTCGGCTAAATCCCCTTTTATTTCCATTTTCTCA
>JBMFJL010000191.1:0-522 GCA_049973735.1 Nanopusillaceae archaeon | reverse complement strand
TGTGCTTATTTTCTTCTGATAGATAGGCACTAACATATTTACCAAATGTTGGGGACCCTTTTCTTATATCAACTGCAACATCATAAATTTCCCCTTTTACTGCTCTAACTAATTTTGCTTGAGCATATGGTTCTTTTTGGTAATGTAAACCTCTTATAACTCCTTTTTTTGAATATGATTGGTTTTCCTGTATAACTTTAAAATTAATATTTAGCTTTGAAAACTGAGGAAAAGAATATGTCTCTAGAAAATACCCTCTGTTATCATTAAATGTTTTTGGTTTTATTAAAATAACATCGTGAATTTCCATTCTTTCCATATAAAATGGCAAAATTTTCCACCAATTGCTAAGTAAACGAACTTATATAAAAACTTTAATAAAAGATATGAAATAGTTAAAAATATGTATTATAATAATCAAATACATTCCGTTCTTGTACAGAATTCTGAATTAGTAAAATAACATAATTTTTAAGAGTTTAATTGCTGTATATCTCTAAAACAAAATATTTTTAATTATTG
>JBMFJL010000190.1:0-525 GCA_049973735.1 Nanopusillaceae archaeon | reverse complement strand
TGACATTACGTATATGAAAGTATCTCATTTCATCCTTTGTTAACATAATTTTGATTATGTTAATAAAATTAAATAAGCATTGATTATCAATATTTACAAAGCTTCATTAATTTATTTTAATAAATATATAATGTGTGTACACTATAATAAACACAAATAAACACTAAAATATACACAAGTATATACAAAGATACACATGCTAAAATATTTAATATGAAAACTAATAAACATTTTAGATTATCAGATGAAGCGGTAAGAATACTTGATGAACTATCTACAAAAACAGGTAAAACACAAACACAGATTATAGAAGAGGCTTTAAAAATTTATCAAACAAAAGAATACGAAGAAAATACAGCAATAGAGCTTCTTACAAAAGAAAATGAAAAACTGAAACTTATAATTAACACACTACAACTAACATTACAAGAAAAGGATAAAAAGTATGAAGATATGAGAAACACATATGAACACATGATTAACAACATCAAAAAGAATTATGAAGATATGAAAGCTAACTATGAT
>JBMFJL010000189.1:0-527 GCA_049973735.1 Nanopusillaceae archaeon | reverse complement strand
AATAAAGAAGACACAATTTGAAACTGCAGTCAGATCCTTCGATTATTTTTATAGAGAAAATGGAGGTAAAACGTTAGACGAGAATTATTTAAAGGAACTAGAAGCTTTCCTTAATGAGCAAGGCATAACAGAGGATGTTTTGAAGGATATTTATGGAGAACCTGACGCTACCCTAAAAGACTTCGTAGAAGTGGCTTTGGGATTGAAAACTTTCCCGACTCCAGAGGAAAGGAAAAGGAATCTTATCAAGGAATGGTATAACAAGAAAGGATATCCTAAAGAATGTGAAAGATTGTTCATGGCACTTTACGACTTTAGGAGTAGGAATCCAAATATAGACAAGAAGGCGTTTTTTATCGCTGAGGTGGTTAAGCAAGCTGGAGGGATTTCCAGGGTAAAAGAGTGCTTTAAAGATATAAACACGTTCTGGAAATTATATAATGGGGTGGGGAAGGAAATTGGCTAGTTCATGTTATGAAAACTCAATGAAACAGTGTAAGGAAGTTGATTGGAACTCCTTTGGAGAC
>JBMFJL010000188.1:0-533 GCA_049973735.1 Nanopusillaceae archaeon | reverse complement strand
GAAGGTATAAAGTGGGAGATTATGAAACTATACCTTTTAAAAACACAAGAGAGTTAAAGAAGGAAGATTTAGGAAAGGAAATAAAAAATCTTTATGTAATCAAAAACATTGAGGAGGTGTTAAGGTGGCTAAAAAAGAGATAATAGATTTAGAAACAAAAAGGTTTAGGAAAGAATTTTTCGAGTGGATAAAAAATGAAGGGGTAAAGGGTGGTTATATAAGAGAGGATTGGAAGGGAGAGTTGGTTGACTATATCTATGAGAGGAAACAACAAGAAGGAGAGATTGTTAAAAAAGAGAGTATAAGGAGAAATATAAACCGAATGCTTGCTTACTATTACGAACAGGGAGAACAAGTAAGGAGTGAAAGGAAGTATTGGAGATACATAGAGGAGTGGTATAAAGAGAAGGTAGTTAATGAGTGGGAGACGAGGAAGGCTTATAATCCGAACACACAGAGGATAGCAAGGTTTCAGAGATTGGAACACGCAAGAGATTATGCTAAGAATATTAATGCCTTACACATTGTGCCCA
>JBMFJL010000187.1:0-534 GCA_049973735.1 Nanopusillaceae archaeon | reverse complement strand
AGTTTTATGTGTTTCTAATTCTGTTTTCGACTTTTTTCAACAACTTAATAATATTGATGTTTCTCTTAAAGAGGTTATCGATATAATCACCATAAAGGATATGGTAGCTTTTCATATGGTAAATAACAATGCTATTATGTGTATGTTTTACCATATTCTTAAGAAAACGCAACACTTTCAAGTTATCAATGTCGATCTGGGTAAATTCGCTAACGACTCTTAAGTCAGGGTTCAAATAGTAAAGGAATTCATAAAAATTCAAAGAGTCTTGTAAATAGTAATAGACATTTTTAACGTTTTTTCTAACGACATAATAAACGTTGTTTCCCACTTTTATTGTTTCGACTCCCCATGATTTTAATAGGTCTATATATTTATAAAAGTCTGACGGCGTAAAAACAATTTTTTGATATCTTTCATTTACACGGTAATAAACGATTACTCTTGTCTTTTTTTCTAACGCGAACATAACTACGCTTTTATCATTCATAATGTTTAATGCCGTTACGCTCATAACTCTTGCTCAGCCTCTAC
>JBMFJL010000186.1:0-537 GCA_049973735.1 Nanopusillaceae archaeon | reverse complement strand
GCACAGTATACACCATTTATGTTTTCTATACCTTCAAACCAAGAATATATGTTTGGAGAACCACCAGGAATTGTAGTAAAATAAACATTTGAGCCATTGGCATTTATACTTTCAAATAATGTTACATTGTTAATATATGCAAAATTATTGCCAACATTTGGGTTTCCATTACAAATAGCTATGTCCTGCTGGAAAGGAGATGGGGCAGAAGAAGATTGAGTATTATTTAAAGTAATTACATACCATGTAGGATGGTTTATTGGTCCTTCTATAGAAATTGAAGGCATAACTCCGTTTGGAGGATATGCTCTTGCTCTTTCCCAATTTATATATTCATCATATTGATAATTAGATGCTGTAGATCCTAAATTTGATAAATATAACATAGATCCTGAAGTAATTGGTTGGGTATTTACTGTACCATTATAACCTCCTGATGTAGAATATAATTGAGGTGCTATATAACCATACCATGATGTAGATGATGGACCGTAGTAATAAACTGCTGAATAGACCCATTGACTCACATCTGAACCT
>JBMFJL010000185.1:0-540 GCA_049973735.1 Nanopusillaceae archaeon | reverse complement strand
ATACCCAATGTTTTTCCGACGTGAAAGTATAGTGCTGTTAGTAGAGAGAAAATGAAAAAGTAGTTTATATATCGGTATTTGTTAGTTATGAGAATAGATTTCATGATTTAAATACCAAAAAATGTGATGATGAATAATTGAAAATCATACCGGCTACAGAACCTGCGGCAAATGCAAGTACTGGATTTTTGGAAAATGTGGCCGCTATAGTACGAGGGAGCATAGACGGAATTTTTTACTACTGCCACAATTGAATTGTGCGAATGAGTTAAGTACATCGTGAACACTTACCACAAAAAAATTATAACACATATTTACAACCTTTGAGTAGGCAAAAATCTCTTTATGGCTGTCTTTTTTGAATAATACCAAAATTTTTTGACTTTATTTTTCGACAGTGATACTTTATGTGATAGTCACCATTTATTTTTATTAGACCGCCATTTTTCTCTCGATTATTCGCTACCGCTTCAATCATAAACTTATTTTACTATATAAAGCGGTCTTTGCTTTACTTCTTCATATATTCGTCCAATGTAT
>JBMFJL010000184.1:0-543 GCA_049973735.1 Nanopusillaceae archaeon | reverse complement strand
ATATTTCGCACCTTTCAATTCCATTTCATGGATTCGAAGTGTTAAAAATTAAGTGGGAAAATATAATCCATATCGCTTTCAATTCCATTTCATGGATTCGGTAAAAGAAACGGTCTTATTGCAACTTTAACACCATTCTTTCAATTCCATTTCATGGATTCATTACCATAATTATCTAAAGGTGAAGTTATAATTATATTGTCTATCTTTCAATTCCATTTCATGGATTCATAATTTCATATAAATATTTAAGTTTTGGTCATAAATTTTTATGCTTTCAATTCCATTTCATGGATTCTCACTTTTTTCTTTCCAGATCAACACTTTTGACTTTCAATTCTTTCAATTCCATTTCATGGATTCTTGCCTTAAATAAAAAATGGTATTTGGCATCGTTTTTCTTCTTTCAATTCCATTTCATGGATTCTTAGCAATTTCTAAACCTTCATTTCCTGCTTGCTTATAGAACTTTCAATTCCATTTCATGGATTCTTATCTATATTTTCTTGGCTTTGATTCCAATGATGGCCTTTCTTTCAATTC
>JBMFJL010000183.1:0-545 GCA_049973735.1 Nanopusillaceae archaeon | reverse complement strand
GATTCAATAGGTGAGAAAAAAGAAATAACATAATAATATAGGCCTTTCAATTCCATTCTATGGATTCATATAGCTGAATATCAAAAAAGAAAGATGCCAGATAGTCTTTCAATTCCATTCTATGGATTCATATAGTCAAGAAAAGAATTGTAATGGCATTGAAAGCACTTTCAATTCCATTCTATGGATTCTTCCATAAATGTTTTTTGTTTTAAACATCTTTGTAAATAGCTTTCAATTCCATTCTATGGATTCTTGGTGAAGCCATAGGAGTGGGAATAGAGATATTACCAGAGTTCTTTCAATTCCATTCTATGGATTCACTTTTTGACGTTTTTCATTAAAATTCCATCGGTTGCAATACTTTCAATTCCATTCTATGGATTCATATAGTTATAGTTATACAATTAAAAGAAAGGTTAGAAGACTTTCAATTCCATTCTATGGATTCATGCTTTTACTATAAGTGGTATCACAGTAAATATTAATTCCTTTCAATTCCATTCTATGGATTCAAAAAGCAAACGAAATTTTAGATTATCTGA
>JBMFJL010000182.1:0-545 GCA_049973735.1 Nanopusillaceae archaeon | reverse complement strand
GTCGCAATATGGACTATATTTTGCCAGCCGATCTTTAGAATCCATGAAATGGAATTGAAAGTTCGTCAACCATATTTTTGTCACCGTTATAAATATAGCGAATCCATGAAATGGAATTGAAAGATTACGTCCGAATACCATCTACTAAATGGATGGAGATAAGAATCCATGAAATGGAATTGAAAGTCCTACTTTCTTCCCCCAACATATATCACCATTATTTTTATTTGAATCCATGAAATGGAATTGAAAGGTGTCTATTTCATTCTTTTCTAAGTTACTATAAAGCTCTAGGAATCCATGAAATGGAATTGAAAGTATTTGTGGTGCTAGCTGGTTTACTAATGTCCTAGCTTGAAGTATGAATCCATGAAATGGAATTGAAAGTTTTTCCATAAATCTGCGTATTCTGTGAATCCGCTTTTTACCCGAATCCATGAAATGGAATTGAAAGTTAAAGATGTATATAACTATTCAGCCATTGAGTAGCATAACATGAATCCATGAAATGGAATTGAAAGAAACTTCTCTTAACGTCTCTCTCG
>JBMFJL010000181.1:0-551 GCA_049973735.1 Nanopusillaceae archaeon | reverse complement strand
TATACGAATCCATGAAATGGAATTGAAAGTGTAATTGTATTTCATATTTTTTGTCGTCTTTTAAAATAGTTAAGAATCCATGAAATGGAATTGGAAGATTTTAAAATCGATGTCGCTGTTAAGTAAATGATGAACCAAGTAGGAATCCATGAAATGGAATTGAAAGATCCTTAAAAATCAAAATAGGAGATTCTTTCATCTTTTTCATATGAATCCATGAAATGGAATTGGAAGATATTAAAGATTTTTGAGTTTTTCTCACTTATTTTTAAGTCAGAATCCATGAAATGGAATTGAAAGCAATATCATTTAATATTTGCCTTCCTTTATCAGTAAGTATAAGAATCCATGAAATGGAATTGAAAGCATCAAACTTATAAATCCTCTTATTTTTACTCCTCATTTTTTTTTGAATCCATGAAATGGAATTGGAAGTCATAAGTATCATTAGGTATGGGGCGATAATGGACATGTGAATCCATGAAATGGAATTGGAAGTTCTCGTTATTGCTAGTCGTTCCATAAATGTCAAAATCTTTTATGAATCCATG
>JBMFJL010000180.1:0-558 GCA_049973735.1 Nanopusillaceae archaeon | reverse complement strand
CTATTCCATTTCATGGATTCTAGGATTACAGTTTATAGAGAATTCCAGCTACATGTTTATCTTCTTTCAATTCCATTTCATGGATTCAGCCAATTAGCTGGATGGTATTTAAATAAAAATAATTATCTTTCAATTCCATTTCATGGATTCAGGAATCCATAATATGGATTTGGATAAAAGGGGGGCACTTTCAATTCCATTTCATGGATTCGCTTAAATAAACTGTCGATATAGTCCCCATAAAGGATACTTTCAATTCCATTTCATGGATTCAAGAATATATGGATTGGTGGAACATAACACCGTCATTATATATAATAACTTTCAATTCCATTTCATGGATTCAAAAAGTTAAGGTAATGACTCTAAAAGTTAAAAGTAATACATTCTTTCAATTCCATTTCATGGATTCTGAAGGGGTTAAAAATCCTTGTGAAGGTGGAAAAACTAACTTTCAATTCCATTTCATGGATTCACCATATGGGTAGTTATTGAATGGAAGTGGAGCCTTGTCTTTCAATTCCATTTCATGGATTCAAGAGGTCTGTGATAAAGTCT
>JBMFJL010000179.1:0-558 GCA_049973735.1 Nanopusillaceae archaeon | reverse complement strand
ATCCGCATATGGAAGTAATATAAGAGAAAATAAGAAGAGAGGATCGGAATCCATGAAATGGAATTGAAAGTAATGAAAATGCTTTATTATTGATATACCTAATTTTATATTTGAATCCATGAAATGGAATTGAAAGGACACTCCATGTGTTTTACTAATTGATGAAATTGATAGAATCCATGAAATGGAATTGAAAGGATAAAGAAGCATTACATGGTGCGTTAAACCCTTTATGAATCCATGAAATGGAATTGAAAGGTTATTCTTTTTGCGTTAGAAAAAAAGACGCGTGTTAATGTTTATGAATCCATGAAATGGAATTGAAAGGTATTTAACAAGTTCAAAGGTTTTAGTTGATTTACTTGAATCCATGAAATGGAATTGAAAGACCATTTATCTCACCTTATGCAAATTTTAATATATACTGTGTGGAATCCATGAAATGGAATTGAAAGGAGTTTTCTCCACCTTCTTGAGTTTGCTCTTGATTAGCTTTTGAATCCATGAAATGGAATTGAAAGTTCAACTATTCAGAGTCAAAAAAGGTGAAGTGTCAAC
>JBMFJL010000178.1:0-580 GCA_049973735.1 Nanopusillaceae archaeon | reverse complement strand
ATGTATGGCTCATATACATTATAATATTCTTTATTTAATTCTCCTAATTTCTCCTTTACAATCTTTTTTATAACTGTATCATGATACTTTACAAGATTTAAAGTACATTCTAATTTTGCTAAAGAATAGTTTATTCTATATCCTAAATTTGTTGCTTCATTTATATATTTTTCTACAATTTCTTTTGCATAGTTTGCAATATTTTCCATTTTTTTAGGATCTCCTCCAGATACTAATACTTCATAGTGTTCTCTAAGAATATTTGCATACTTTTCTAAACCTTTAGGTCCTTGTTTTGCTGCTTCTTTTAATTCATTTAATAAAGCTAACTCAATTAAGTAATTTACAATACTACTTGTTTCTTCTATCATGTCTCTATAACTTATAAACCTATAAGAGATACTTTCGTTATAATTTTTCTTAAATTTCTCAAATAAAACTCTTATTTCCCATTTTATACTTTTTTCGAGATCTCTCATCTCATTATCTAAATATTTAAAGATATAATTAGATGTTTTAGGTAAAGTAGTTATTAGAGCATATATTGAAGCAGCATTTGACATAATTTTCTTCAATTTTC
>JBMFJL010000177.1:0-585 GCA_049973735.1 Nanopusillaceae archaeon | reverse complement strand
ACATTGAATCCATGAAATGGAGTTGATGGTATTCAAAATATTACTTATTACCTTATTATTTGTTAAACCCTTGAATCCATGAAATGGAGTTGATGGAGTAGAATCAAAGATAAGACAGGCAAATATTGATTACATAAGAATCCATGAAATGGAGTTGATGGGAAACTGAAGAACTTGGAGAATTTGGGCTTTCTGGAATTTTTGAATCCATGAAATGGAGTTGATGGAATGAAGATAATTTACAATTAACATTAAGAACAATGGGAGAGAATCCATGAAATGGAGTTGATGGTCTATGTTAAAAATTTTTGAGTTTTGTTCAGTTATTTTTAAGGAATCCATGAAATGGAGTTGATGGCACGTTCCGATAACTTCCGCTGTTCCTCTGTTGTAAATAGAATCCATGAAATGGAGTTGATGGGTGATATCCATTACAATATAGTTTATTCCATGCTTTTCAGAATCCATGAAATGGAGTTGATGGTGTTTTTCTACTAATTTTTCTGCTAATTTATAAAATTGAATCCATGAAATGGAGTTGATGGTTTTATAAGCGTTTTTTGTAATCCTATTTGCTATCCTGAT
>JBMFJL010000176.1:0-588 GCA_049973735.1 Nanopusillaceae archaeon | reverse complement strand
CTACATTTGAATTTGAGAATAAAGTAATTGTAAATATTTGTGTATACGTTGTTACCATATTTAAAGATGTAAAGTTTGCTATAACTGTAAGATTATAAGTACCTGAAGAATTAATTACATAAGGAACAAAGGATAGGATTGTTAAAGTTTGTCCTGCATCTACATAAGTTTGATTTTGTAAAATTAAACTTCCATTAAGATAAACATAATAGCTTACATTAGTAGCTTGTGGAGAAAATAAAGAAACATTAAATTGTAAGTTTGTTTGGTTGTTAACTGAAACTAAAGCTGTAGGTGGTACCAAACTAATAGAAAATGTTGGCATAATACCATTTGGAGGATATGCTCTAGCAACAACCCACTGAACATATTGATTACTACTAGCACATTGACCTGCTCCAATTTCTAATGTAGGATAGAAGAATGGATTGTAATTTAAATTTGCATATGTATAGTTCTTATAGTTTATTGGATAGGTATTTAGTAATGTTAAAGGGACCCAAACTTGATTTGAATTATAAATATAATATCCTTCTCGTGCATAAGTAGAATTTACTATTAAATATGAATACATAGTGCCTGAATAAC
>JBMFJL010000175.1:0-601 GCA_049973735.1 Nanopusillaceae archaeon | reverse complement strand
CTTTTAACATTTTAACTAAAGAATCCATGAAATGGAATTGAAAGTCGCGATATACTCTATCGCTTGATAACTTGAATTTTATTTTATGAATCCATGAAATGGAATTGAAAGGTTGAGGTCGTAGGTTATTGTGCCGCTGACATTACCGCCTACGAATCCATGAAATGGAATTGAAAGGCTATAAATATAATCCTAAACAATGTCGCATTTGAAATGAATCCATGAAATGGAATTGAAAGAAATCAAAAGCAATATTATAGAAAAAGTTAATTTTCTCAGGAATCCATGAAATGGAATTGAAAGTTATGCATACTCAAATTGGCTTACAGAATTGGCAAATCAAGAATCCATGAAATGGAATTGAAAGTTTAATATAAGATTTGATTGCAAACTTATTTGCGGTAGCTGAATCCATGAAATGGAATTGAAAGCATCGCTTATGAAACTGTTTGCACCAACTCCATATAGTGCTGTGAATCCATGAAATGGAATTGAAAGATTGTCTCTTCATCCATTTTTTCCTCACCTAGTCACTTATTAAGAATCCATGAAATGGAATTGAAAGATTCATATATTTTGCTACAGCCCTTTCACACATTTT
>JBMFJL010000174.1:0-609 GCA_049973735.1 Nanopusillaceae archaeon | reverse complement strand
ATTTTCTATTAGTTATCAAGCAGCAACCTTTCAATTCCATTTCATGGATTCAAAACAGCAAAGGTTTATAAACCTTCACAGCTAATAAGCGACTCTTTCAATTCCATTTCATGGATTCGTACAGTATTACAAAGCATAGTTCAAACAGTTAGTTACTTTCAATTCCATTTCATGGATTCTTATTATCTATTTCCACACATATGGCAAAGTCTAAACCTTTCAATTCCATTTCATGGATTCATAATAAACAACATTCTTAACATTTTTTCTAACAACATAATCTTTCAATTCCATTTCATGGATTCTAATAGTAATAACGAGGTAGAAAATATAATTATGTATGAGCCCTTTCAATTCCATTTCATGGATTCACTAATTTCACTTAACGCATATTCTTCTGCGTATTTTTCCTTTCAATTCCATTTCATGGATTCAAGCCCCGACCACCCCGAAGAAAATACCAGCCTGTCAAACTTTCAATTCCATTTCATGGATTCATGAGGAAAAGGTAAAGGAAAGTTATGAGAATATTGAAAAAATAGCTTTCAATTCCATTTCATGGATTCTCCATATAAATCTTTTAGTAATTCTGTTGTGCTGTCTATTCGC
>JBMFJL010000173.1:0-618 GCA_049973735.1 Nanopusillaceae archaeon | reverse complement strand
CTAAAAACTTTACAAATGAAAAATTTATAGAAAATTTAGTTAAAGTGTATGAATATATCCTTAATAGACAATAGTGATAATTGATCTTAAAAGTTTTTTATTTTTTATTACAATACATTATTCCTAGATTTTTTGATCCTTTAATTTTTATGTTATAATCTTTCTTTAATTTATTTAATAAGATATCTATAGGTTTTTTAGCAATTTTAGGATGATATTCAAATATTAAATTTTCAAATTTTCTAATATTTTCATAATCATTTAATATTAAATCGAATTCACAACCTTCACAGTCCATTTTTACAACGGCATTACTGATTTTATATTGGTCAAACAATGTTTTCAGTGATAAGATTGGAATCTTTATACCTTTTGTTGACGCCATTAAACTTGAACTATTGCTACTTATTTTATCAGCATCAATAATTATCTCCGAATCCTTCCCATAACCGGCATTTAGGATTATAACATTGTTTATATTATTTAATTTCAAATTTTTATTGGCTAATGAAAACGCATAAGGGTAAGGTTCTAGTCCAATAACTCTTTTAGCACCGTTCAAAGAGAAATATATCGACGAATCACCAATATTCATGCCAATATCTATTACATCCATAC
>JBMFJL010000172.1:0-621 GCA_049973735.1 Nanopusillaceae archaeon | reverse complement strand
CTTTCAATTCCATTTCATGGATTCTTAACATTAGATGTAGTTGCTATATTGCTAAAAGATTCTTTCAATTCCATTTCATGGATTCCTGAGATTTTAGAAAGTTATGCAAAAGCGAGAAACATGACAAACTTTCAATTCCATTTCATGGATTCTTTACCTTTTAGCAAATAAAGATAAATTAATATTAAAAAATAGCTTTCAATTCCATTTCATGGATTCATAATAATAACAATACAATAAAATTATATCTAAACGATGACCTTTCAATTCCATTTCATGGATTCTTGATAAAGAAACTGAGTTTAATACTATAAACTTGATATTGTCTTTCAATTCCATTTCATGGATTCAGAGATATATTTACTTGTTGCCTATTTATACGCGTCTACTTTCAATTCCATTTCATGGATTCTTTATTTTACAATGATATAGCTGTAAGCACTGACAAAGATAAAATAGAAATACTGAAATCCATGCTAAAATTCCTAAAAAGAATCAAAGAAGAATTAATTTCAATATAAAACTAAATCAATTTTATTTTTTTTCATGTTTTTGTTTTTGTTTTTGTTATTGTTATTGTTTCATGTAAAACAACACTGTCTTATTATCTGTTTCATATAG
>JBMFJL010000171.1:0-624 GCA_049973735.1 Nanopusillaceae archaeon | reverse complement strand
TCTCGCCCTCGGTTATGATATCCATATCTCTTTAGGGACTTTGAGCCATCAACTCCATTTCATGGATTCGGTGACAGGTATCTTAGCATCAGCAATTATAGACACTATACCATCAACTCCATTTCATGGATTCAATGGTAGACACTACTTTATCAATTACTTTATTTACCAGGTACCATCAACTCCATTTCATGGATTCATAAAGTAATCGTTCCACATTTCGCATTTTGTGTAATAGCCCCATCAACTCCATTTCATGGATTCCAAATAAAATAACCGACTTATCATTCATTATATTTAGTGCTGTACCATCAACTCCATTTCATGGATTCAGTTTTTAATTGCTTATTATTCTCAAATCATAAGACAAAACCATCAACTCCATTTCATGGATTCTTTTATTTCCAAATCTATTTTATCTACTGTAGTCCTTTCTCCATCAACTCCATTTCATGGATTCTTGAAAAACTATAAGCCCCTGCCTGTGGTGGTAATGGTGGTCCATCAACTCCATTTCATGGATTCCAAATAATATAATCTATTTTAAGAAACAGGTAAATAAACAACCCATCAACTCCATTTCATGGATTCTTAATGTTCCAGCTGTTGAACCTGTTGTTAAAC
>JBMFJL010000170.1:0-626 GCA_049973735.1 Nanopusillaceae archaeon | reverse complement strand
TGTATTAATAAGTTGTGTTATATATTTGTCGTATAACTAACATTATCCGTCATCAATACGATGACCTAATTCTAAACCATCAGGTATCCTGACTTATATATGACATTCAATACAAAATTTTTCATAGATTATTCTAGACATATTAGAAACTAATTGGAAATTAACGGTAATAAGATTATATTAATCGAACAAGAAATAAAGAACGGAGAGTATGAATACGGAAAAGTTTAATAAAATATATGGTTATTATCTAATAAGTATTAGCTTATTAATGAAATATTTTTATGATTTTTGAATAAAATTTATTATATGAAACGCATAGAAGCAATAGATCTAGTAATATTATTGATAATGTATGTAGTGGCGATAGTAAGTGTGGTAATAATATTAGAGGCAGGTTCGGCAATGAGTAATTTAGTGTATGCAGCATACACCATTGCAATGCACAATCTAGTACCATAGATGTAATCTTAAGGCTTGTCTTTATTTTTTATTTTTTATATGCTTATATATTCATGGTACAAAAGTTATACATATTGTTAGAAAATAATTAATTAAACCCATATAAATTTAGCAAACTAAAAATTAGATGAAGCGATATTTCCTTATATTATCTTCTGTAAAAT
>JBMFJL010000169.1:0-632 GCA_049973735.1 Nanopusillaceae archaeon | reverse complement strand
CGGATACGCCTACCTCTACGCCCTCAGATACGCCAGAGGCAAGATAGTGGTCATGGCCGACGCCGACGACACCTACGACCTAACAGAGCTACCCAAGCTGCTCGCCCCCATACTCGAGGGCAAGGCCGACATGGCCATATGCACCAGGCTGAAGGGCAGGATACTCAAGGGAGCAATGCCCTGGCACCACAGATACATAGGAAACCCCCTAATCACTTGGCTCCTCAACAGGTTCTACAAGGTAGGCGTCTCGGACTCCCAATGCGGCTTCCGCGCCCTCACCAGAGAGGCGCTTGAAAAACTGAAGCTGGAGGCCCCCGGCATGGAGTTCGCCACAGACATGCTCATAAAAGCCAGACAGGCAGGCCTCAGAATAGCCGAGGCCCCCATCACCTACTACCCAAGGCCTGAGGGCTCCCCCTCCAAACTCAAAAGCCTCAGAGACGGGTGGCGCCACGTCGAGTACATCCTCACCTACACGCCCAAACACCTATACCACTACCCCGGAATCGCCCTCATAACGGCCGGAATCCTCCTAATGGCCATCGCCGCCCTCAACATAACCCTCGGATACAGCCCCGGCATACACACGTCCATAACAGGAGGCATGGCCACAATACTCGGCTACAACC
>JBMFJL010000168.1:0-633 GCA_049973735.1 Nanopusillaceae archaeon | reverse complement strand
ATACACATTGAATCCATGAAATGGAATTGAAAGAATCCAAATCCTAGTGTAATTCCAAAATAAACAATATTTCCGAATCCATGAAATGGAATTGAAAGACCTTTTCTCTATCTTTATCCTATCATTCTCTACAGTGACCCAAGAATCCATGAAATGGAATTGAAAGTGTATTGAGTCAATATATTTATCAAAACAGTAAATATAAGAATCCATGAAATGGAATTGAAAGGTTAATTTCTCTAATGTGTTGCTCTTTACCTTTAGAGTCATTACGAATCCATGAAATGGAATTGAAAGAAAGATAAAATAAAACAATGGAATTTAAAAATTGTTATGAGAATCCATGAAATGGAATTGAAAGGTAAGTTTTTGTTATAATCAAGCCTGCTTATTGTGACTACATAGGAATCCATGAAATGGAATTGAAAGCATTTAAATTTTTCATATGTTTCTTTTAAAAAACTTGAATCCATGAAATGGAATTGAAAGAATTACTCTACCACGACATTAAGTAATCAAACAATAACATGAATCCATGAAATGGAATTGAAAGACTGAAAATGATAAAGTAACTATCAAATCAGTTAAAGTTAAGAATCCATGAAATGGAATTGAAAGCAATAAGAGTCAACG
>JBMFJL010000167.1:0-638 GCA_049973735.1 Nanopusillaceae archaeon | reverse complement strand
TTTTGCGTAATGTTTATTTTTGGACCTTCTACCCCTTCTTTTAGTGGATGACCTTTAAAACAATATAAGCAGTCATTATTTTTGTTAAGCTAACCAAAGGCCATTCTTTGTTAGCTTAGTGCTCTATTAATATTCCGTCGTTGAGTGTTCCTATCGCATAAACTTTATCGTTCTTTGGGACTTTCAACGTTAATTTGCCGGGAATATTTATATTTTTGATAGTTAACAAAACTTTAAGACTCCTTCTGAAGTAGCCTATGGAAATAGAGAGTCAAATTCTGGAACAAGGTTATGAATATGTGTTATAATTTTTTTGTGGTAAGTGTTCACGATATACTGAACTCGTACAATTATCGGATTTGTAATAACAGGAGGACAAGCATATGAATGAAAACTTTTACCTTTTGATGGAAATAGGAGTTCTTGCTGCTATTGGTCTATCCTTTTATCTTGTAATTGAGATGCTGAAGTTGAAAAAAGTTTTGCAAGAAATACAGGAAAAGCTCAATCAACTAGATGCTTTTTCACAACATATGCAAGGGGTGATGGAAAAAAATGTAAAAGATATAAAGCATGATTTAGAGCAACTGGAAAAGCTACTTAAAGAGCCAGTAAATATAAAGGATTTACTCAATGAC
>JBMFJL010000166.1:377-640 GCA_049973735.1 Nanopusillaceae archaeon | reverse complement strand
GAATATTTGGTATAGATGAAGATTTTAAATTTGACCCTAAATTCATTAAAGTTTTTTTTGATCGTTTTTTGTCATCAGGTCAAATAAAATTTGTAACTTTTCATCCATCTTATTCTTATGAAGATTTTATAGAAGGCATAAAACCAGAAATTCGGAATAACTCTGTTATATATACAGTCCAAGATGGGATATTTAAGCAAATTGTTAAAAAAGCAAAAAAACATCCAGAGAAAAATTTTGTGTTAATAATAGATGAAATAAAT
>JBMFJL010000166.1:0-367 GCA_049973735.1 Nanopusillaceae archaeon | reverse complement strand
ACATACCTAGCATATTTGGAGAGCTTATAACTCTTATAGAAGAAGATAAAAGAGATGGGGAACAAAATGCTGTCGAAGTTACTTTACCTTATTCTCGAGAGAAATTTTCTGTTCCTAAAAATCTATACATAATAGGTACTATGAATACAGCAGATAAAAGTATAGCTCTTTTAGATATAGCTCTTAGAAGAAGGTTCTCTTTTAAAGAATTGATGCCTAATTATGATATATTGTCTAAAGTAGAAGTAAAAGTAGATGGACAAAAAAGTTATAATAATACTTCAAATAATACTTCAAATAATTTTTTAGGAGAGCTATTAAAAGCTATAAATAAAAAAGTTAGTGAAAAAATAGGTAGAAATTACGT
>JBMFJL010000165.1:0-647 GCA_049973735.1 Nanopusillaceae archaeon | reverse complement strand
CTACAGGTTTAAAGTAAATTAGAAATATTGAAAGATAGTAGACATGGCAATCGAAAAAATGGCTAAACTTTCAGCGTTTAAAGTAAATTAGAAATATTGAAAGTCATTATTACCTAATAAGAATACCAGATTGGGAAAGCAATTCATATATGATAGTGTTTAAAGTAAATTAGAAATATTGAAAGTTAGATAACCTGTCAACAATTAACTTAGCATAATGATCTAAGAAGGTCTTGTTTAAAGTAAATTAGAAATATTGAAAGTGTAGTTTTTGTAATAGCAGGCTATCAATTCTTTTCTGCAGTTTAAAGTAAATTAGAAATATTGAAAGTATTTAATAGAAAATAAGTATAAAATTGCAGAAGAGCTTTGTTTAAAGTAAATTAGAAATATTGAAAGCGTAAGGTACAACAAAGCCGTGTTCAAAAGTATAATGGCGGTTTAAAGTAAATTAGAAATATTGAAAGCCATAGATTATTTTCTATGTCTCTTATTGTTAATACATCTAGTTTAAAGTAAATTAGAAATATTGAAAGCAAACCAATATATTACCGCTACTACAAATAAGGCTGTTGATATGTTAAAGAAAAATTAGAAATATACAATAAAATTTCTTGGATTAAAATTTAATTGTTAGAATTCTTTTA
>JBMFJL010000164.1:0-647 GCA_049973735.1 Nanopusillaceae archaeon | reverse complement strand
CTTGTCTTTAACTTCTATTTCAAACAGTTCTTTCCATTCTTCTTTTTGTTTCTCATTGCTTAAAATCTCATCTAAAATACTTTGTAAAAACTCTTCTCCTGCATATTCCTTAATCTTATCTAAAGTAATAACATAATGAGTATCGATAACAAACTTTTTCTTTTCCCAAAGCTTCTTCTGGAAGTTCTCAATCTGTGCTAAAAACTCAATGATTTTCAAAGCAATATTCCTAAATGCCCTAACTCCAATAAGATAAAGCTTTAACCTATCAAAATATCCACTTCGTTCTAAAACTTGTAAGTCGTCTAACTGTAAAAATTCATTTTTAATGTAAAAATCCAGTTCTCTTTCTAAAAATCCTTTCAAATCTCTATGAATGAAATAATCCGTCGTATTTCTTCTTGTATATTTGTAAAGATGCTTCTGAATTAAAGTTTTCTCCCCTTCTTGTTTAAAAATTAATCCTGCTAAACTGTTCTCTGGTATCTTTTCCTGTAAAATCTTTATCGTTTCTTCATTTATTTTATCCTGTGATACTGTATTACCTTCTTTATATCTCTCTTTTTCTTCTTCCGTTAAACTTCTGTATTCAAAATAGATATCTAACTCTTTTTTATTTTCATCAAAGTCAAACACTCTCTCATTCA
>JBMFJL010000163.1:0-657 GCA_049973735.1 Nanopusillaceae archaeon | reverse complement strand
AATTCCCATCTCATTTGATTGAAGAAAGAAGATATATCATTTTTAAAGCATCTCCACTATCTCCAATAGCCTTAAATATATTGTAAGCTTTAGTTAGATATTCCTTTGCTAATGCCTTATTATCAGTATCTTTGTAATACAAACCAAAATATGTATAGCCTAAAGCTTCCCATCTTTTATTACCTGCCTTCTTCACTCTTTCTAAGCCTTTTTCAAGATAAAATTTTCCATTTTTGTAGTCTTTTGCTATGCGGTATGCATTACCAAGATTGAGTATCCATTCCCCGCTTTTTAGAAAGTGTCCGTTTTCTTCTGCAACATTTATAGCTTTTTTGAAATACTCTATGGCTTTTTTGTAATTGCCTACACTTAAGTAAATTAAAGCAATATTGTTGTATAAAACACCACTTTCTATGTTTCCTAACTCTAAAGCTTTTTTGTAATATTCCAGCGCTTTATAGTTATTACCTTCATTCTGAGATATAACGCCCATATTAATAAAAGCATTTCTTTCAAACTCAACATCTCCAAATCGTTTTGCTAATTTAAGACTTTTACTCTCATAGAGAATAGCATTAGAATAATCTCCTTTGCGTAAATATTCCACTCCTAACCAGTTATATATATGCATCAAAAGATGGTCATCAGAAGTATAAC
>JBMFJL010000162.1:0-657 GCA_049973735.1 Nanopusillaceae archaeon | reverse complement strand
AAGGGGGTCATATATTATCTTACCCCTAAAGCCGATTAAGCGTAAATATAGCGGCAATAACGACATGGATCCGAAGACATATATAGAGGGGCATTGCAACTGTCTTATTTGTATGGCTACGTTTATTTCATCCAAATATAATGTTAATTTTGAAAGAGGGTTAAGATCATAGTGATGACGCCAGCCGATTGTTTTTGACAAAATTTTGTAAAAAGGACATGTAAGAGTGCGATATATCACATTATCTACCAGAAGGCTACCGATATTGTTATCTAGTGAAATGTCTACTGCGTAGATCTTTGTGAAGATTGCGAGATTCCGAAGTATAGAGTGAATTCTTACGTCATCTCCAGATTTCTGAAGCCATGGAGCATTTTGATATGAATATGCACACAATACCATATCTAAGCTCTGCCTCGATAATATGTTTACTCTCTACGGCGTCTCGAAAGCTCTTGCCATAATGAGGTTTCCGCTAGTGTGTTGTAGCTGTGGTGTGGGGTGTTCCGCCTTTTTTCTGTGCTCTTTTTAGCGTCTTGGTGGTTGTGCTGTAGCTTGTCTGGGATGTCTTCTGTTAAAGCGGAGTCTGCGACCATATTCTGGAGCTTGTCCGGGGGGTAGTCCTGCCTGGCGATGTCCTCCGGCTTGGCTTCGATG
>JBMFJL010000161.1:0-663 GCA_049973735.1 Nanopusillaceae archaeon | reverse complement strand
GTAGGTACAGGAAAAACTTACTTTGCAAGAATATTAGGGAAAGGAATAATAAATGGAAATATAAAAAATTTGGATGATTTAGAACATTGGCTCTCAAAACTAAAAAGTGGAGATGAGTCATTAGATGAATTATACAGTAAAAAAATTGAAAATGATAGACTTTTTACCGTTACATTTCATCAATCTTATTCTTATGAAGATTTTATAGAAGGTATAAGGGCAAAGGCTAGTGGAGACAAAATTGAATATGAAATTGAACCTGGAATCTTCAAGGAGGTATGCAATAACGCCAAAAAACCAGAAAATAAAACAAAAAGTTATGTTATTATAATAGATGAAATAAACAGAGGGGACATATCGAGGATATTTGGAGAATTGATTACATTATTGGATGATGACAAAAGATGTAGGGGGGAGAATAATGATTATTTGGAATTTTATTTAAAATTACCATATTCTAAGGAAGATTTTTGCGTTCCAGAAAATGTTTATGTAATAGGAACAATGAATGATTCAGATAGAAGTATAGCTCTTTTAGATATAGCACTTAGGAGAAGATTTACATTCATCAAAGTTCCACCCAATGAGGTTATTCTAGAGAGATGGATTAAAGATGATGATGAATTTAAGCAAATGGTAAAATCAGTATTCAATACATTAAAT
>JBMFJL010000160.1:0-667 GCA_049973735.1 Nanopusillaceae archaeon | reverse complement strand
AAAGCATGGGCAAAAACTAAAGCAAAAAAAAGAATAGTAGAGAAATAGAAAAAAGAAAATAGAGATTTGAAAAAAGAAATTTGAAAAAATAATATGTTAAATTTTATAGAACAAAAACGCGTTACAGTTTTCTTTATCAATCTCTATTTTAACGCCATAAACTCCTTTTAATTCTTTAATAATATCAATAACTATTTCTTCCTTATTTTCTAGGCATAGGTTTCTAATTTCTAGCATATATAAATATATATTTTGAACATCCTTCATAGTTAAATATCTTCCTTGCTCTTTTTCCTTTTCCATACTTTTCCACCTTACTCATTACTATTAGCAATATAGGTTAATAAGCATTTTGGTTATAACTAACTGGCATAATATAACGCATAATACATTATAATATAATATATAATATAATAATATAACATAATGAGTAACGTATAAATTAAAGCATAAGCTAAAACATAAGCATAAGCAAAAAAAAAAAAAAGAAAAAGAAATAGAGAAAAAGAGAAAAAGAGAAATTGGAAAAAAATTTAATAGAAAATTTTACCAAAAAAAGAACAACCATATAGTTACGTTTATTTCTTTCGTATATATCTCTTCTGTCTCAATAATAACTTTTACATATACGTTATTCCTTAATTTATATGTAACGTAAAATTCATCG
>JBMFJL010000159.1:0-669 GCA_049973735.1 Nanopusillaceae archaeon | reverse complement strand
GAATTGAAAGGAACAAGAAAAAGAGGAAGAAATAGAACAAATAGAAGAATCCATAAAATGGAATTGAAAGATAACTACCGAAGGTTCGTTAGCTTTTCCTGTCATTTCTAGAATCCATAAAATGGAATTGAAAGTTTTGTTTCAGCAAATCAAATAAGTCATAAAAAGTTATCATATGAATCCATAAAATGGAATTGAAAGTATTATAATGGTATAGAGCCTATAGCTCTACCAGGGGAGTTTGAATCCATAAAATGGAATTGAAAGCAATAGGATGTGCCTCATTATGTCTAAACTCAACGGTTGTCGGTGAATCCATAAAATGGAATTGAAAGGACTCATAAATTTTATCTAATGGTATTCTAACTAATTTTTCTATGAATCCATAAAATGGAATTGAAAGTGATGTGCCGCAAAATATTCAGTTAATGCATTTCTTATTATGAATCCATAAAATGGAATTGAAAGTTCGATTGCATGTATCCAAAACGTAAACATAAGGAACAGGAATCCATAAAATGGAATTGAAAGAATTGATAAACTATAGATAACAGGTTTAAGGTGTGAGATATGAATCCATAAAATGGAATTGAAAGCTTTTAGCGGGAAGTTCATTAACTTTAAGAAAAGTAAAACCAGAATCCATAAAATGGAATTGAAAGCCACCAC
>JBMFJL010000158.1:0-672 GCA_049973735.1 Nanopusillaceae archaeon | reverse complement strand
CTGATGATGAGAAACCGGGAGCTGATGCTACAACATTTACCTGATATCCTCCAGGAGGTAAATTAGGAGTAGAATTTACATATAATGTATCAGAACATGATGTACTACTTGTAGTACATGAACTTGAAGATGTTCCAGAACTACCAAACCAACAAGAAATTCCACTAGAAGAAGGAGAACAAGAATAAGATACAGTAACAGTAGAGTCAAAAGGATTATTTAGATTTATTGTCATTGTAGAAGATGTTACAGTTCCTGGGCAAACAGGTGATGACTGGGAAGGATTCAATGTAACTGATGAAATAGAGACTACTGGAGATATAAAAATTGAAGGCATAACTCCATTTGGTGGATATGCTCTAGCAACTACCCATTGAATATATTGATAACTAGCAACATTTTGCCCTGCACCAATTTCTAATGTACTATATTGGAATGGATTATAGCTTAAGCTTGCATATGTGTATGCATTATAGTTTATCGTATAAGTATCTAATAATGTTAAAGGTGCCCAAACTTGATTTGAACTATAAATATAATATCCTGTTTGTGCATAAGTAGAATTTACTATTAAATATGAATATACTGTACCTCCAGATGTAGGAAAAGAAGTAGAACCTAATATAGAATTTGTATATGCAGATTTTAAGTAAGTACCTGGACCATGGCCAC
>JBMFJL010000157.1:0-673 GCA_049973735.1 Nanopusillaceae archaeon | reverse complement strand
TCTGAAAGCTTTCCTACATACATGTAAATAGTTAAACCTGAATTAGCAGGAATCCCTTGTGATATATTTAGCCACCAGACATCACATATAACACCATTTAAATTTTCGCTACCCTCATACCAAGAGTATATATTTGGATTACCACTTAATGAAGTTGAGAAGAATACATTTGATCCTGTAGCATTTATAGTTGCCAATAGATCTGGGTTATTTATATAAGTTATTGTATTAGCGTTTAGGTTTCCATTACATATAGCTATAACTTGTTGGAAAGGAGCAGGTGTATTAGTATTTTGGGTATTATTTATTGTAATTGCATACCATGATGGTTTATTGTAATATCCTGTGATTGGTTGAATTGCAATTGAAGGCATAACTCCATTTGGAGGATATGCTCTTGCAACTACCCATTGAATATATTGATAGCTAGCAATACCACCAGTTGCTGAGCCAATCTCTAATGTACCATATTGGAAGGGATTATAATTTAAGTTAGAATAGGTATAACTATTGTAATTTGTTGTATAGGTATTTAACAAGCTTAATGGCACCCAAACCTGGTTAGAATTATAAACATAATATCCTGTTTGTGCATAATTATTAGTAACAATTAAATATGAATATACAGTTCCCCCAGAATTAGGAAGAGATGCACGGTTTAGTACAGAATTAG
>JBMFJL010000156.1:0-687 GCA_049973735.1 Nanopusillaceae archaeon | reverse complement strand
CTAGTTATATCGCTAAAGAATCCATGAAATGGAATTGAAAGATTATAGATAATTCTCCATTTGTCGATGTATTATTTGTGGAATCCATGAAATGGAATTGAAAGAAAGAGCTTACACTTTATAATTTCAAAATTATAGCAATAAATGAATCCATGAAATGGAATTGAAAGTTATTCTTTGCATAACATTTATTAAAATATTAAGTAGTGCTTTGTGAATCCATGAAATGGAATTGAAAGAATACATCTATGCTTACAAAATCAGAAACTCTTGCAAATAAATGAATCCATGAAATGGAATTGAAAGGTTCACAAATTTACTTTTAGCGAGTTATATCACAGCATCAACACGGAATCCATGAAATGGAATTGAAAGTGCTATTGCAACGTAAAATGCATAGTAGAAATACATTATCGGTGAATCCATGAAATGGAATTGAAAGTCAGATTACCATTTAATGATAATTGCTTAAAAGTATTGTAAAGAATCCATGAAATGGAATTGAAAGTAAAGTTTATTTCATATGTTATATATCCACTCTGGCTTATTGAATCCATGAAATGGAATTGAAAGTATTAACACGTTTTTAGCAACATGCAAATATTCAATATAGTATGGAATCCATGAAATGGAATTGAAAGTTTTCTTCAACTTTAAAAGCCCTTTGAATATATATTGTGAATCCAT
>JBMFJL010000155.1:0-693 GCA_049973735.1 Nanopusillaceae archaeon | reverse complement strand
GCCTCCTATGAATCCTGTTAAAAATCCCCATAAGAAATTATCAAATATTCTCTTATCGGATAAATTATCAGATAATTTCTTAACAGCCAAAAATCGCATTATAAAACCAATTAGATACATTATTATGGTAATTATAATCATTAAAGCTGAAAACCAAGCTGGTAATGGTAGTATGAAAGATAGCAATGTTCTAATACCATTAAAAATAGGACCAATAATGATCATCAACATTATACCAACACCCCCCAGAATGTGCTCATTCTGCCTTTGTCTCATCGCAAGTGTTCCTCCTACTATTTATAAATTACAAAACACAGCAATATAAACAAAAACATTATAACATATATAATGTATGTACTAGTTCAGTACATCGTGAACACTTACCATAAAAAATTATAACACATATATACTCATCTATTTGATTGAATAAAGAACTTGGAATGTTGCTGGAACGTCTCTAACACCACTAGGACTGTTACTTATCATGTTTAAAGCTTTGTTCCAATATTCTTTTGCTAGTGTTTGATTTTTAGTATAATAATCCAGATATCCGACTCCTTCCCAATATTCATTCCCATATTTTTTCACAATTTCTAACCCTTTTTTGATATAAAAATTTCCTTCTTTATAGTTCATTACATAGTTCATTACAGATCCAAGCTTAATCATATAAATACCCTCCAAAAGACAGAG
>JBMFJL010000154.1:0-703 GCA_049973735.1 Nanopusillaceae archaeon | reverse complement strand
GGTAAAAATTTTACCATCAACTCCATTTCATGGATTCTTATCAGTGCTAATAAATGCACTTGCTGGAAATGTGCAAAATGTCCATCAACTCCATTTCATGGATTCAATTTTGTTTAAAAAAGGTTTTATATTATAAAAAAGCTCTCCATCAACTCCATTTCATGGATTCTCAACTTGTAGTTTTTTGGCTCCGTAATGTAATTCGAATTTGTCCCATCAACTCCATTTCATGGATTCACTGGACGGACGGGCTTGTCATATTTGGGATGCGAGGGATCCATCAACTCCATTTCATGGATTCTTAAATATTCTTTTGATATTGATGCTTTACTATAAAATTTCTGCCATCAACTCCATTTCATGGATTCTTGATTATTAACATTAACTCCTACGTTTCCGTTTGAATCTCCATCAACTCCATTTCATGGATTCTTAACATCACCAAACCAAGTGCTAGGGGCAAGGCAACTCCATCAACTCCATTTCATGGATTCGGCAAGAAATACGTTTCAGGATATATTGCAATTGCTGTCCATCAACTCCATTTCATGGATTCACTATTAAATATATTGAATAAAATAAGTAATAATGAAATAACCATCAACTCCATTTCATGGATTCATAAAAATCGCTGATGCTGTTTATTTCCATTTCTCAAGCGATCCATCAACTCCATTTCATGGATTCATTTTTAGCAATAAAG
>JBMFJL010000153.1:0-704 GCA_049973735.1 Nanopusillaceae archaeon | reverse complement strand
GGTACAAGCATGAAAGCAATTTACGGAAAGGAAAGAGGTGTCTCGCCGGTCATAGCAACTATCCTGATGGTGGCGATTACGGTTGTACTGGCTTCTGCCGTCTATCTGATGGTCTCCGGATACATTGGAAGTACACCCAGCAAACCGACATCAATGGCGTTTTCAGTATCTTCTAATGCAACTTCTACACAATTCCTGGTAGCCGGAGGTAATATTTCAGTTACAACTTCAACACCATTGATAATAACAATACAGAATAATTCTGGTATTACTACTATAACACTTACAAAATTGACATCAAGCTCAGCACAAGGATTAGGCAGTTATTATGTTAAAGTTAATGTGATAACAGTAACAGGACAGACATATCTTGCAGCTGGAGATATTTTAGCAATAACAACAGGAACATCAACTTCATTAAATTGGGGATCTCCACTATTTCCTGGAACAACCGTGACATTCACATACCAGGGATCCGTCTTCTATAAATACACAGTATAAATCTTAAAAATTTTTTAATTATTATTTTTTATAAAATCAATTTTTATTGGAATTTTTTGATTTTGTGAAAATCTGTGAAGTTTGATATGCTTTTTCCATAGTTTTAAAATGACCATTTCAATATCCGTTTTTCTAAGCAGTTGATAATATTTGCATTATTTTAATGGATATTAATAAGAAATAACTCCTAAGAATTATTGATG
>JBMFJL010000152.1:0-728 GCA_049973735.1 Nanopusillaceae archaeon | reverse complement strand
CGAGGTGTCCGAATTATGAACGAAAACAAAAAAGTCAAAGTCGTAACACTGAAAGTTAAGTCTAACACGTTAGATAAATTAACAGACATAAAGAAAGCTTATAATCTGAGCAGTCTCAACGATACCATATTATTCTTAATCATGAAAATTCAACTGTGCGAATCAATGAGGGCAGTCGAAAATGAAAATAGTATCTATTAAACTCTATGAGAAACAATATGAGAGTCTTAGACAATTCGTTAAGGCATCTGGCAAGTCTCAGTCCGACATTATTAGAGATGCCCTCAACGAATATTTTATAAAGCACCACTTGGGAGAGATCTATAAAAATATTCCCTTTGAAACTAAACGCATTAAAATTTACGTATAAAACTTTTTTCTTTTTCCTTTCTCGGAGGTGGGGATTATGGAAGAAATATATAGTCAAAAGATGCTAGACTCTAAGATTTTGACTTATTTTAGAAACGGATGGTCTCAAGACGACACATATCACATTTTGCGAGATTATTACTATGTGTATGACTTTGTCAAATTAACACGTCAATACGTCAGAGATGCCTTTAAATCATTACGAAACGACCCCATAGAGAACCAAATAAGAAAAGCAAACATTGATTATATAAGGAAAAGAAAGATATCGAAACGAAGCAGGATAATAGGCTTAGAGGTCAGGCTAGGACTTAGAGAAACAACCGATCCAGAGTTCAAGGAAGTTCAAGAAAACAGTC
>JBMFJL010000151.1:0-734 GCA_049973735.1 Nanopusillaceae archaeon | reverse complement strand
CTTTATAGTTGATTATACTGTTGTCTGGCCTTACAACAGTAAACCCTGCACCATCATCATTAGTATGAAAAGAGTTGATTATATAGTCCTCTTTCAATACAAAACCTCTTTCTTTAACAACTATTACACACATACACATACCTCCTTTAAATAGATTTTAAATTAAAATTTTAGGTTTGTCAAATTAACCGTGGTGTCAAAGACACCACAGGAGTTGATAATTTCAAACAACCTTTGTAAGATCTAAATCTACTACATCTTCATCGAAATAGAAATCATAGTTTTCATTTGTTTCATAAGAATATATAGAAACTCTGAAAACTTGTTCAGTTTCGATCATATCCATAAGGTCTAAAACCATTGACAACTTGTCTTTATATTTTATTTCTACAGTGTCTAAGTTATTGAAAACTATATTAACTTTATACATAACAACTACCTCCTTAAAAATTATTAAACATAAAATTGTGTGAGGGCTATCCCTCAAGTTCTACCATAACAAATACCTAATTCAATCTTTTTAAACTAAGACTTCAATTTCATCAAATTCATAAGTTGCGTATTCTTCACTACTTATTTCTTTAAGATAAACTCTTTCATTATTCAATATAAGGAACATATAATGTTTGTCTATATTTTTATCTTCATCGTAGTCACAGTTTTGATAGATATAAATTTCTCCAATTATTATATCATATTCTTTATAATTATCATTTTCATAAACGAAATCATGA
>JBMFJL010000150.1:0-737 GCA_049973735.1 Nanopusillaceae archaeon | reverse complement strand
TTGTATGGAATAACTATTTTATCTCTTATGAATAATTCCACTTCTAATCCGTTTTCTTTTAGATAGTTAATCATATATTTAATATTTTTAAAATCATATGATAAAATTAGTATGTCATAATAGTTATAAAATACATTATAATTTCTCATCCCAAAT
This sequence comes from Nanopusillaceae archaeon, assembly GCA_049973735.1. Lineage (GTDB taxonomy): Archaea > Nanobdellota > Nanobdellia > Nanobdellales > Nanobdellaceae > Nanobdella. The sequence continues at coordinate 581 of JBMFJL010000150.1, read as the reverse complement.
ATTCTAGGTATTTCTATTTTCTCGATTCCTCTCGCCAATATTCTAAATGCTTGAAAACCTATTTTTTTCCATCTAACTGCAACAGTATAATTAAATGCTTTCGTTTTCTCTAGTTTTTTTATTCTATAATCAACAAATGATTTCGATCTTCCAATTATTTCTGACAAATAAGATAGTGGATATCGGGAATTTTCAATCAACAATTTTGTAATTTCTATATCAAATTTGTCCAATTTTTTCATATATTTTTTTGTATATTTTAATAATATTTTTATAAATATTTTTTATTTTGTACAAAAAATTTACAGATATATCCTTTCATCAGCAAAAATAAATTATAGGATATGAAAGTTAAAGGGATAATACTGGTAGAACCAAAAAATCCTGTAAATGTAGGAACAATTGCTAGAACAATGGCAGCATTTGGAATAGAAAAATTAATAATAGTATCTAGTAAAGAGAGATTTGAAGAAATATTTGAAAAAGCAAGAAAAGTTTCAATGGGAGGAGTTCATATATTAAAAAATGCTGAAATATATAGTTCATTAAAAGATGTAAATGGTAAAAAAATAGGAACAATT
>JBMFJL010000149.1:0-755 GCA_049973735.1 Nanopusillaceae archaeon | reverse complement strand
GTTATTCTTTTTAGCGAGTTCTTTGTTGATAATACCAGGTTTGATAATTGGTATTTATACCGTTATCGATTATGAGTTTCTCCATATTGATCACTTTGTTAAAGCATTAATTGCTTTAATATTAACTGCAACTGGCTTTCAAAGTTTAATGCTTGCTGTATTAAGTACTTATTTGAGAAGGATGGAATATAGGATAAAGAGCTATATTAAGGGAAAATAGATGATAAACTATAAAACTTAAGGCCAATATTTTTGAAATATGAAATTTGTTGGAGTCATCAATATTATATTTGATCTCGATGTTACATTATAAATGTTGTTTAGCAAGTAGGTGGCGTTAGGATAATAAGCATAAACACCATAAATTAAATAAGACCATGTGAATTCGTAATAATCAGGTGAAGAATTATAGGTTAAAAATGGTGGACTAAAATCTACATAATAGTAAAAATTAAAGTTGGGTGAAGTGTGATTAGTAATTTCAATTCCTACACCAGCTTCTCCGAATGGCTGACTATCAGGAAAAGCAACTGTTGCATAACCAGCAAATGTCGCAAACAATGATAACGCAGAAGCAATAATTATAAAGGAAACGCCTAAACTTTTAATAATACCTTTAATTTTCTTTTTATTTAAATTGCTTTTTGAATTATAAAATAAAAATAATGAAAAAGCGAAAGAAATCAATGGTAATAAATCCTTAGGTAACCTATCTGCCCATCCTACGCCACCCATGCCAACAACTTGCAAAGCAG
>JBMFJL010000148.1:0-764 GCA_049973735.1 Nanopusillaceae archaeon | reverse complement strand
AAAGGATACTCAATATAAAAACTATACAAATGCAATAGCAAATGTATTAAAGAATGGTGGGCAAGTTAATATTATAAGTTATGATCCTCAATATATTCCAGTGCTTGCTATAGATTCACAAGGAGACCTATGGGTATATATGTATAAATGTTCTTTATCAGAAAATCAACCAATAAATACAATAGAAGCCCGGGCAACATCCTCTATATTCCTTAATATACCAATGCCTCCACCAAATAGTCCAAGTTCAATAGATGCATATATATTTTCTCAAGATTTATCATCATGTAAACTATTAACAAAAGCAGAAGTAGGACCATTATCCCAATATAGATTAACCATAAATATACAAAGTGAGGGTGGTGAAGCAGGATATTTATTAGTAATACCAATCATTCCAGGTATAACACCTCCACAAAATTCAGTATCATACTTCGGATTTTCAACATCTATATCAATACAAGATCCAGTATACCAAGCACTAGGAGTTAGTTCAGGTCAAATATATCTATATGAACCATCAACAATATCAATAAATAAATATGGAGCTGAAGTAGATTATAAGACTGCAGGATGTATACTATCTAAAGCAGATAAAGATATTGTAAGTTGTATAGAATTCCCATCATTCTTCATGCCACCATCAAATAAAATTAGTCAATATCAACAACCAGTCAATTCATTTTATTATGCTACTATGGGTCAACAAGCATTAAAGAATACAGTAACAGGATTACCATACATATACTATCAATTAACTACAC
>JBMFJL010000147.1:0-767 GCA_049973735.1 Nanopusillaceae archaeon | reverse complement strand
GATAACTTCCAAATAGATTTTACATTTAACCAAAAATAAAAAATTTACAAGCTCAAAAATATTATTACCACTTAACTGTAGCATACTTATGCTTCTTTTAAAATTTTGTTTATGGAAATCTTATAAAAGGAGGTAAGGATATATACGGTGAGAAGAGAAAGGCTTTTAGAGTCAAGCAGGAAATAGATACCATGAATGGACAATTATACCACGGATTAAAATTTGAGGGTTACCTTAGAGAAATACAACTTTGTAAGGCCACATTATTAGGCCGTGGCAGACTTGTCTTTATGATATCTGACTCCTGCTGAAGTAGCCTCAAGCATACCACGGTTTATTGAAATAAAGAATCCAATTCTGGAGTAAGGTTGTAAATATGTGTTAATAATTTTTTGTGGTAAGTGTTCACGATGTGCTGAACTCGTACAGCCGTACATCTGCAGACTTCTCAAAGCTTGATCAAACATGGATAGGTCCTCACGCAACAGTGAAATTTGATCCTTTCACTTTACACGGTGTAGTCCTTGTAAACACGGGTAAGATAAGAAATACAAGTACTAATGGATTTCTTGTAAGGTTGGAAGGTTTAATAAAACTTGGTCCTACAAACGTGAGCTTGCTTGATCTATACTCTTCTGGTAAGAATAACGGTACAGGTTTTCAAACAGTTGAAGGACTTTTAGGCACTGGTGGCTACTGGGCTTACACCTACATCTTTACTCCTTACGGACCTTCGGATGTGAGCGGCTTTGGTCTTGAAGCTGGCA
>JBMFJL010000146.1:0-775 GCA_049973735.1 Nanopusillaceae archaeon | reverse complement strand
TTTGTTTATATGTTTAGCAAACAGTAATCTACCTTTTAAGGTAATTATATTTGATTCTACGAATTGATATTTTCTTTTTAACCCTAAAAACAACTTTTTTAAATATTCTAAAAAAAGTATCACATATATTTCAAACATATTTTGATTCTTTAAATTTATTTTTCCCCTATCAGAGCTTTTAAAAAACTGTACACCTAAATATTTTTCTAACATTTTTAGGAGTATTCTTCTAGCTGTGACTACCTTACTATTATATTTATATATTTTGGGAAGTACTTCTATATATATGTGCCTATTATTATTTTTATCATAAAGAGTAATTAACCCAACAAATTGTCTAAATTTTATATATCCTTGTGAATCAAAGGTAAAAATTTCCAATCTACTATTTTCTAACATTTTTTTTAGTTTTTCATTTACAAATTTTTTTAGGTTTTCATCTTGTATTTTACTAATACTATCATACTCAAAAAAAGTTAGCTTTTCTGGTTCCACTTTATACACCTATATCACTATGAAGTAGAAATCAAACTCTAAAAGCAGCGATACCAAGCTTTAGATTCTTCAATTCATCTTTTATATTTAATTCTTCCTTATTTATAAAGTTCTCACCAAGAATGTCGTACATTAGTTCCCAATCATCGTTAGTATACTCTTGTAGCAATGGAATTATTTTATCTCTAAACGACATATTCAAATTTTTTAAACTTATATACATCTTACCGTTATTATCTTTTTCTGCATACTGGAGAAAATAAGCATGTCCTATTACGTA
>JBMFJL010000145.1:0-853 GCA_049973735.1 Nanopusillaceae archaeon | reverse complement strand
AAATAATAATAGTGTAACTTGTGATGTATGGTGGGTAAAATTACCAAATGGAGTACCTGCTAATTCAAATATAACAATTTATATGTATGTTAATTTTACAAATACTAATTATTACCAATTAGATTATCCATATGTAGGAGCATCTTATAATGTATTAGGAACCTTCCAATATGATAATATTGGAGATGTAATGAATCCTGGATTAATGTATCAAATATATGTAGATTATGTAGATTATGTTGGTTATTTTCTTCTAAATCAAAGTAACTGGCCTCAAGTATATTCTTTACCTTTAACCCCAGGTACATCTCAAAATATCGGAGGCTATGGCTTTATATACTTTACAAATTGGAGTGTAAATATGAACGGATCTTTACCATCTTTAGGAACTACACAAAATGTAAATGGCAGTATTGAACCATATGTAGAAATATATTGGTTTTATAATTCATCTGAGTCTACTTATCCAAATCCACCGATTTCAGATCCAAGTCCAGCAGGATTAAGCGAATCTAATTATGGATGGATAATTAAATTTATAGGATTTGCAGAAGTACAACAGTCAAATACAAACATTTCTGTATTAACAGATGATGGATCTAATGTAGAATATTCTCAATTTCCTGCAATTAATACAGGATTTTATAATTGGACAACAAATAATCCTACACAAATTATTCAAGCATTCCATGGAAATCCTGGTAACGAATATAATGGATCAATACCTGTAGGAGATTGGGCATTTGAGTATGATTATTTTGAAGGACGTGGAGGAGCAGCTACTATTTTATGGTCAAATAATCAAGTTTATTATTATTCTCCAGCATTTCCACCAAACGGAGTTATGCCTTTA
>JBMFJL010000144.1:0-891 GCA_049973735.1 Nanopusillaceae archaeon | reverse complement strand
ATGGCAATACAAACTACTTTGGTATAACTTCTCGAACTCCTGTTGTATCAAATACCAATTATTATACTACATATACCTCTTTATCTACTGGATATACTTTTGTTTTACTTAGTGTAGGTTCTTCAAGTTCTTCTTCTACTATAGCTTATCTTACTTATGTCCCAGGTTATATAACTGGATCATATCAAGATCTATATTGGTTATTTATATCTGCATATCCTCCAAATGGAGTTATGCCCCATATTATTATTTCGCAGACATCTAGCGGAGCTATAACTAATATTTCATGGTATCCAATCTTAATTAAGAATAACCAAAGTTCTCCTACTCCTTCTCCATTCCAACAAGATATAGCAATATGTAATGGAACAGCAAATCTTGGAAGTGATTTTGCATATATTAATAATGCAACATTATTTAATCAGATAAATAATGACGGATCCAACGTATTATTTTATAACAATAGTTTGCTTTATTCATGGTATGAAGGGCAAGAGAATATTAGCGGAGTGTACTGTGATGTATGGTGGATAAAATTATCTAATGGAATACCTGCAAATAGCTATATAACGACATATATGTATGTAGGTAATCTTTCGCAAAACTTTTATTCTCAATATTATCCATATGTAGGAGCCCCTAGACAAGTATTGGGAACTTCTCAATATGATAACGGAAATTATGTATTTAATTATTATCAAAATTGGGGAGGTTTAACATCATTACCATCTGGTTGGAATAATCTAGACTCTGTTTCAGTAACTTATAGTACAAACTATACCCAATATACACAAACTTCAGCCAATAATTGGTATTATGGATTATATGGTTATTTACCTTCATCAATTGCAGGATCTTCTTTTCTATTAGGAACCTATGTTTATTCATATC
>JBMFJL010000143.1:0-898 GCA_049973735.1 Nanopusillaceae archaeon | reverse complement strand
GGTTTACTGTATTATTAGAATTTAGCTATAATAAGAAAAGTTAAAGTAATAACTAATAACAATAAAGTAACTAATAACAATAAATATAGGAGTAGAAGGAAATAATATATTTTTGGGAAGTATCGCAAGGCTAATATCGTCAGAGTCAAGTTCAATAAATTTAGATGTTATTGATAAACTAATTGTTCTAATCTAAGACAAAATAAATAAGAAATTATAGCAAAATAATGCAATCAATTTAATTTCTTGCAATGCTGTAAGCTTGCCGATGTGTCTGATATCCTAAACTTAATTATGATCGAATTAAATGGAAAGATATCAAAACTTTATGTATAGCATAATATTCAGTTTATTTTTGATATCAAAGATTATCAAATTCTTGATGTTAAAGATAAATCAATCTATGCAAGAAACTAATACTTGTTTTAATGCCATGGTATCAGATTGTAGTAAGTATATAGAAGATCCAATATGCACTCTTGACTATCTAATAGAAAAATATGGTCCTTTTGATTTATTAAAGATGGATTGTGAAGGCTGTGAATACGATATTGTGCTTCATAGACCTGAGACTTTGGAGAGCTTTGAGAAGATAGGTTTAGAGTATCATATATATAACACTCGTATTCCATTATCAAGACTTATAGAACAGATTTCTAGGTTCGGTTTCTCATGCAGTAGAGTAAATACTTGAATTTATCTTAAAAAGCTGGCCCATATTGAAATAGTGAAATGATTGGAACTCTTCATTGCGTTAAAAAGGGATAATAAGTCTATAATAAGTTTAAGCTATCATGAATCATATTTAAGCTCTTCTTCTAGAGCTTTTCTTGTCCTTTCGACTACTAATTTGAAGTCCCATTTTTTGGCAGTCTCAAGACCGCCATGGATTAAACTC
>JBMFJL010000142.1:0-899 GCA_049973735.1 Nanopusillaceae archaeon | reverse complement strand
GGAGCATCCTATAATGTATTAGGAACTTTCCAATATGATAATATTGGATATGTAATGAATCCTGGATTGATGTATCAAATATACGTAAATTATAGCAATAATAATTGGTTTTATCAAAATAACTGGTCAGAAATTTATTCTTTACCTTTAACTCCAGGAACATGTAAAGTATTACAGGGATGGTCTTGCTATTCTGCTGAAAGTTCTTATCCAACTTGTGGTGGAACCACTGTCTCCTTACAATATTGTGCAAATTGGAATGTAAATATTAATGGATCTTTATCATCTTTGGGAACTACGCAACAAGTACACCCAACTTCAACCGGTGGTGGTCAAATAGTTGGAACTGTAAATTATGTAGAGGTAAATTGGCAACAATCATACTCTGGAGGATCTCCTTTTCCTAACCCACCAATTTCAAATCCTAGCTCTACAGCGTTTGTAATCAAGTTCGTAGGATTCGTACAAGTGCAACAACAAAATACAAATATTTATGTATTTACAGATGATGGATCTAATGTGGAATATTCTCAATTTCCTATGATAAATATAGGATTTTCTAATTGGACAACAAATAATCCTAATTTTGTTATTCAGGCATTTTACGGTAATGGAGGTGTCGAATATAGTGGATCAATACCTATAGGAGATTATGCCTTTGAATATGATTATTATCAAGGTGGGGGAGGATCATATACTGCTTTATGGTCAAATAATCCAGTTTATTATTATTCTCCAGCATTCCCGCCAAATGGAGTAATGCCCTCAATTTCTATAATACCAAATGTCGTTCAAATAATTATAACTAATTCTCAATCTACAGCAACACCAGCACCATTTCAACAAGATATTGCAATATGTAATAATACAATAAGTATAGGGAATAATTTTGCATATAT
>JBMFJL010000141.1:0-978 GCA_049973735.1 Nanopusillaceae archaeon | reverse complement strand
TCATTTCCAACTGATGGTGTTCCATTACATATTGCAATATCTTGTTGAAATGGTACTGGCGTTCCAGTAGATTGAGTGTTAGTTATATTAATTTGAACGACATTTGATATTATAGAAATTGAGGGCATTACTCCATTTGGTGGGAATGCTGGAGAATAATAATAAACTTGATTATTTGACCATAATGTGGTAGCTGCGCATCCGTCTCCTTCATAGTAATCATATTCAAATGCATAATCTCCGATAGGTACAGGTCCTGTATTATAACCAGCTGCACCATGGAATGCTTGAATAACAAAATTAGGATTATTTGTTGTCCAATTGTAGAATCCTGTATTTATCATAGGAAATTGCGAATATTCTACATTAGCACCATCATCATCATTTACAGAAACATTTGTATTTGATTGTTGTACTTCCGCAAATCCAATAAATTTAATTATCCATCCATAACTAGATTCGCTTACTCCTGCTGGGCTTGTAGCATTGATTGGAGGATTTGGATAATTAGATATTCCCGAACATGTATAATACCAGTCTATTTCTACATATGGTTCAATGGAACTACTTACAGTGGTTACTAAATTTTGTGTAGTTCCTGAAGATGGTAAAGATCCATTAATATTTACACTCCAATTAGCACAATATGTTATACCACCTATATTGCCACAAGCACCATTTGCTAAGCTTAAAGAATATACTTGAGGCCAGTTATTTTGATTTGGAAAAGCATAAGTATTATAATTTACATATATTTGATACATTAATCCAGGATTCATTACATATCCAATATTATCATATTGGAAAGTTCCTAATACATTATAAGATGCTCCTACATATGGATAATATTTTTGATAATAATTAGTATTTGTAGAATTGATATACATATAAACTGCTCCAAAAAAATTAGCTGGTATTCCTTGAGAAATATTTATCCACCATATATCACATGATACTCCATTATAATTTAATTGTCCT
>JBMFJL010000140.1:0-1148 GCA_049973735.1 Nanopusillaceae archaeon | reverse complement strand
TTCAATTCCATTTCATGGATTCATAATAGAAAATCCAAGAAACAAAACAATAAAAGAAATCATCTTTCAATTCCATTTCATGGATTCTATGGTTATGTTAGTGCAGGGACAGGAAATTATGAAGTCTTTCAATTCCATTTCATGGATTCTGATTCATTGTCTATTTTTCCATGAACTTCTATGCTTTGCGACTTTCAATTCCATTTCATGGATTCCCTTTTTAGCACCTTAAATTTAAACTTAAATATTTCTATATCTTTCAATTCCATTTCATGGATTCCCATACCAATTTTTATCCGCAAAATCAAAATTTATAAACTTTCAATTCCATTTCATGGATTCACAAACTATTAAAATTAATAACGTTTTACGCAGATGAAATCTTTCAATTCCATTTCATGGATTCACTAAATAGCAAAAAAATGGGGTGTGTGGATGTGTCAGCTTTCAATTCCATTTCATGGATTCAAAAAATAATGTTTTATGTTATATAAAACAAAAATAAAAGAACTTTCAATTCCATTTCATGGATTCGGAAGTAATATAGGATATATATTTTTACTTGATTCTTCACCCCTTTCAATTCCATTTCATGGATTCTTTGATTTTTGATATAAATTATGTTGTTCGATGGAAGTAATAACTTTCAATTCCATTTCATGGATTCTAAAACTTTTTTCTTTTTCTATTTTTAGAGGTGTGGTTTACTTTCAATTCCATTTCATGGATTCCTTTCTACAAACATAAGTGCAAACGCTAATGAATTTATGAACCTTTCAATTCCATTTCATGGATTCAGTTTTTGTAAAAGGCAGTGGTGATTTGCCAGTGCCAATAAACTTTCAATTCCATTTCATGGATTCTTTAAATAATATAATAAATAATAGCAAAGGTATTATGACCTTTCAATTCCATTTCATGGATTCCGATCCTCTCTTCTTATTTTCTCTTATATTACTTCCATATGCGGATTCCTACGTATACCTAATTACATGAATTTTATTCTATTTTGTATTCAAATGCCTCATGTAAAAAATAATCAGCAGAGTTTATATATACAACTGAACTTTTCGTATATATTCCCTAGGCAGAAAAGGGAATTTCATGTAACAAATTTTTTTATACTCCCACTAAAAAATTTTTGATAA
>JBMFJL010000139.1:0-1192 GCA_049973735.1 Nanopusillaceae archaeon | reverse complement strand
GTACCACTTGTAGTACATAAACCTGATGAAGTTCCAGAATTACCAAACCAACAAGAAACTCCATTAGAAGGAGAACAAGAATAAGATACGGTAAAACCAACATTATCAGAACTATATTGAAAAGGATTATTTAGATTTATTATCATTATAGAAGATGTGAAAGTTCCTGGACAAACAGATGATTGAGAAGGCTTCAATTCAATTGAAGAAATTGTAACTGTTGAAGATATAGAAATTAAAGGCATAACTCCGTTTGGTGGAAATGCTGGAGAATAATAATAAACTGGATTATTAGACCAAAAACCAGTATAAGCAGGAGCGCCCCATTGAAAATAATCTATTTCTATTCTATATTCTCCAGAAGATAAAGTATATGATGCTGAGTTATCTCCGGAAACGTTACTTACAGAAGAAGGCATAATAGGTCCTAACCAATAAGCACCATTGTTACTCCATGCATTCAAGCTATTTGATATTAATAGTTCCATACTATCATCTACGGATTCATAAAAAGTAGTTGATGATGGTACCAATACCCAACCTATTGCTTTTATATAATAACTATTATAAGGATCAGATACGGGAGGATTTGGATAAGGAACTCCAACCCCGCAGTAGCACATTCCATTCCAAAAGTTAAATAAATCATAAGGGGTAGTAACACTGTAACTATTTGAACTGCATCCACCAGTTAGTACACATACAGTTTGATAACTAACCTGTGCTACAAATGGATCAGTAGAAGAACAGTATGTAATTCCATTTACATTAAAGCAAGTACCCTTTGTTAAGGGTTGTTGATATAAAATATTAAAGTCGTATATACCCTTAGCATCAGATGTGTAACTGTTGTAATATATTTGATACATCAATCCAGGATTCATTACATATCCAATATTATCATATTGGAAAGTTCCTAATACATTATAGGATGCTCCTACATATGGATAATATAATTGATAATAATTAGTATTTGTAGAATTGATATCCATATAAATTGCTATATTTGAATTAGCAGGTATTCCTTGAGAAATATTTATCCACCAAACATCACATGATACTCCATTATAATTTAATTGTCCTTCATACCAAGAATATATATTTGGAGACCCACCTAAAGTAGTTGTAAAATATACATTCTGACCATTAGAATCTATTTCATTAAATAAAGAAGAATATAAAGTAGAACCAT
>JBMFJL010000138.1:0-1338 GCA_049973735.1 Nanopusillaceae archaeon | reverse complement strand
ATGTAATAAATATATATAAGGTTTTCAATAATATTCCGATCTAATGAGAATACTAGTTACATCAGATTTGCATTTACCATATAATATAAGAGATGTAATAGAACAAATAAATGCAATAACTGAACATATAGACATCATAATATTATGTGGAGATATTATAGATAACAGAGAACATATATATTTAAAAAAATTGTATAATTTATTTATTGAAAAATTTGGAAATGTTAAAATTTATTCAACATTTGGTAATAATGAAGCAACTTTTTTTCCAAGGGATAAAGAGTTAAAGAATTTTTATAAGAAAGAATATCCTCAATTTAATTGGTTAGATTATGAGTATGTAGATATTGGTAAATATTATTTAGTAGGTTTTGAAGGATTTCCTGATAGAATGTGGAAGTCCAATAATTATGAAGAATTAAAGAAGAAGTACGTTGAAGTGTTAGAAAAAATTTTTGAAGAATTGGATAAGAAAATAATAGTATTTTCTCATTATGGGTTGATCAAAGATACTGTTCTAGGTGATCCTTCTCCTCTAGCAATGCTTTATTCCAAGTATATAGAAGATTTAATAATAAAATATTCAGATAAAATAGTATATGGTTTTCATGGACATGTACATAAGGCAGTAAATTATAAGAAGAAATTAGGAGATGCAGAAATATATAATGTAGCATTTCCGATACATAAAAAATTCCTTGTTTTTGAGATATAAATTTTTAAATACGAGATAAAATTATTTGTAAATGGGGCATAAGGGCTTACCTTTATATATTATAGGGATAGCGTCATTTATTGCGTATCTCTTAGCGAATATAGTAGGTCCATCATTTAGTGAGGGTTTTGGAAATAGCGGTAGCAATAATTTTATTGGTTATACGGAGTTTGTTGGTAAATATTCTTTGAATTTATCAACATATGGTTTTTCTACCATGCGTGAAAATATGACAGCGGAAGGAGTTATATTTAGATATGATGATTCAATTGGAAAATACATAAATATGTCGTCTGGTAAAGTAATAGTAGAAATATTAAATACAAATGACAGCAGTGTAAGGTTTCTAGGAATATCTATTAATTCCCCTTTACATCCTGAATGGTGGAGAACTGGAAATTACACATGTAGCTATTATGTAGACCCATCTCGTAATATTACATCAAGATTTGAATGTGATGTTCCAGGTGGAATATTTAAATACGCAGAAGCATCGATATCTTCTGATGAAGGATATGTATGGCAAATAGAATTAATATATCCAAATGGAACATCATTTACATGTGTAGTTGATAGAAACACAGTATGTCCTCCAGGATATAATATAACAAATAACCAAAGTA
>JBMFJL010000137.1:0-1385 GCA_049973735.1 Nanopusillaceae archaeon | reverse complement strand
TGTTCCTTTTTCTTCTTTTAATATTTTTCCAATTCTAGATGGAGTATAACCCTTGTTCCATAATTCTTTTATCATTGCATTTATTTCTTCTAGAGATACCTTTTCCATTATAATTTACATACTAAAAAATGTTTAAAAATTATCTCTGATATAAACCTACGAAGTATCCGTATTGTATAACATCTTCTTTTTTGAAACTATTCATAAAATCTTTGAATGTAGAACCTATAATATTTAATTTTTTATTCAAAGCCAAAACTATTGTATAGTACCTATGTACTTTGTGTCCTCTAGGAGGACATGGTCCATCATATCCAAGTCTGCCAAAATCATTTATTCCTTGTATCATATCCAGATTACCAATCTTTACTATTCTCTCTTTTTTAATTCCTTCTGGTATATAATTTATTGGTCCATTAATATATGCAATCCAATGCCTGAATATACCCATAGGTGCATCAGGATCTTCGACAATAATCAAGATACTTTTTACGTTTTCATTTAAATTTTCTATTTTTATCGAATATGAAAGGTTTTCTCCATCACAAGTATATTTTTTTGGTATTTTTTCGCCATCCTTAAAGGCTTCGCTATATACATTCAATTTTTCTATATTATCAGGTATCTCTATATCCAATATCTTCATGAATATATATTGTATATTAATATTATAAACCTGAATTAAGATTAAAAGATAATGATGAGAGAGTCCCAAAACTGAAAAAATGATGATCTGCTGGTCTCCTGATTAAAAAACATATAAACATAATTTAAAAATATATTAGAATGACAGTTTTTAGAGAGTTTGAATACGAAGATCATACCGCAGATATAAAAATAACAGGTTATGGAAATACACCAAAAAGAGCTATTGAAGCATTAGTTTTAGGTATGTTTAATATAATATATGATATAGAAAAGGTTGAAAAAAGAGAAGCAATAGAAATGAATGTAGAAGGTCAAGATATATTAGATACAATATATAAAGTAGCAAAAACATGTCTGGAAGATATATTTTATACAAAGAAATTTGCGGTGAAAGATATTAGAGTAAAAAATTTAAAAAGAGTTAGATTGGAGGGAAAAAAGTTCAAATGGTATTGTAGATTTGAAGTATCTGGGGAGCCATATAATAAAGAAAAGCATGGATTTAAAAAAGAAGTTAAAGCTGTAACATTACATGATATAAACTTAGAAAAAATAAAGAAGACTTATTGGTTAGCAGAGCTAATAGTAGATGTTTGATCACTTTCTTTTTCTTTCATCTCTTTTTTAACTTCAAAATATTTATATATAGGTATATTTCCTATTAAATAATAGACTAAATCTAGTATGATTGCTATACTTAATACATATGCAAATTCTTTTGCTGATAACTCAGGTAC
>JBMFJL010000136.1:0-1454 GCA_049973735.1 Nanopusillaceae archaeon | reverse complement strand
TCAATTATTATTATGAAGCTTCTAAACGTATAGCTAAATTGCAAGCTCAACTTGATGAATGTAAGGAACAAAGCAGTAAGCTTATTGAAGAACTCAAAGAAGAGAATAAACTTTCAAAGCATCACATACACTATTTAGAAGAGCAACTTCAACAAGAAAAAGCAAAACAAAGTGATATTAACGAGTTAGCCAAGCTTATATCTAGAGATATAACAGGAAATATAATGTTGATAATTGCTGGTTTGGTAGTGCTTGAAGTATTGATTGTATGGTTTGTTAAAGCTTAAGGAAATTCTTCTGTTGAACTTTTAATGTATAAGTTCAGTACATCGTGAACACTTACCACAAAAAAATTATAACACATATTTACAACCTTACTCCAGAATTGGATTCTTTATTTCCATAGGCTACTTCAGCAGGAGTCATATATCCTAAAGCATAATGTGGTCTTACAAAGTTGTATTTTTCTATGTACTTTCTTAAGAGGTTATTTAGATAATCTATAGGATACTCTGTACCTTCTATAAACCATAATTCTTCTTCTATAGTCCTTATAACTCTTTCAACATTGGCGTTTGTTTTAGGAGTCCTTGGATAGCTGTAGTAATGCTCTATACCTATTTCTCTAAGGTAACCCTCAAATTCTCCCATAAACTCTGTACCGTTATCCGTCTGTATTTTGGAGATACCAAATCCAAAATATTTCATAGCCTCTTGGATAAAGAGCTTGGTATTTCTTGATGTTTTCTTTTCATAAACTTCTGCAAATACAAGTCTGCTGTATTTGTCTATAGCTGTGTATTGGTAATAGGTTACACCTCTTAACACAAGATGCTTTAGGTCTATTTGCACCACTTCACCAGGATATCTAGCTCTTAAGCCTGTTTTAGTTCTTCTTCTGTCTTTATTGTGCTGTTTCGTTTTTTGCTTTATACTCTTTGTCCTTTCAATAAGTCTAAAGGCCTTTAACACTCTATAGACTGTTGATGGAGATAACTTTATCCCCTTTTCTTTTTCTAAATACCTTGCTATTTTCTCTTTGCTCCATGTAGGATTTTCGTTTCTTAGTTTCACTACCTCAAGCTCATATTTTCTTCTTATAGTTGGTATTCTTTTTCTAATAGGAGTTTTTGGCCTATCAACAAGACCTCTTAACCCATACTTTTCATACCTTCTAAACCATTTATAAAAGGTGGTTCTCGATATGCCAAAGTATCTACAAGTCTTTGACACATTTTGAACTTTCTTGTAATACTCTATCCAACTTAGCCTTACCGGACCCAAAAACAAATTTGTGTAAATTGCGAAATTTTATGTTTAAATACTTTAAAAGGAGGTTTTACACATGGCAAGAAGAGGAAGACCACCCAAAGTAGCTAATCTTGATGAAGGTTTAAAGAAAATCATAGAGACCATGGAAGACATGGTAAAGAAAGGTGAATATCCAGCTATGA
>JBMFJL010000135.1:0-1481 GCA_049973735.1 Nanopusillaceae archaeon | reverse complement strand
ACCAAGACATCTTCTTCATTTATCTTATAGTAATAGTCAAGCGTCTTGTAGGGTTCAATCTGTAATTTAGCTGCTATTAATGTTAATAATACATGAGCCAATGTATGTGCAAATACTTCCAATGCATAATTAATAAAATCATTATCCCTGACCAATTTCATGGGATCACAAATACTGCTTGGGGATCTTACAAAGTCCTTTACTGCATCGACGATTTTGTCATAAATATACTCCTCTTGGCCGCTTGCATGATACTTTAGACATAGATAATTCCTTACCTTACTATTATTATTTATTATATTGCGTATTACTTCTTTAAGGAATTCCTTATTAAATCTTAACACAAAAGCTTTAGTCTCATATAAATCAAGGCCAAGATCGTGCCCCCTTATCTTAATGGGTAACTTTGGTGTCATAAAGAATTTCCATTGATGACGTTCGCGCGGAGTGAATATTACACGTTTTAATCTCAGTATTGCCGAAGCCTCCTCTAGATTAATCCGGAGAATAGGCTTAATGCCCCCGCTATAATTGCCTAATAATATGGCTATGGTTTGGGGATCATAAAAATTAATAACTTTTTCAGTTTCAGCATTAATGTGATACGTACGTAAATAGGAATCATCAATTTTAACGACATACTTATATTTATTGCTTTTAGAGTCATAACATTGATCACGTCTAGGACAACCATAATTTTCACATTTATCACTCATCATTACAGGTATATAACCTAATTTACACGCATAAAAGGATGGTGTAGACGATATAGCATTTATGTTGATCTCAAATATCTTAGATGATCTCCCTCTTTCTTCCCGTGTGTATGTAATATTATTTTTTGATACTTCATGTAATCGTATCTTTAACGGCACTATTATATTTGAGCCGCTCAGCTCTCTTCCTTCAGTTATATTATCCTCACTAGGTACAAATACAAAATATTTACCAGGGGAAAGGCTATAGAGCGTGAAAGGCATCAGTGAATAAATCAAATCAATAGTTTCTATCGATTCGTCCTTAATGACTTTGCCTGCACTATCTACAAATTCCAGCCTTACATATTTTACAGGTTTATGCTGAATTACATTAGTTGGGATACCTGTAATGTTTTGTACAAAATCAAGTATATTTTCACCACTTACTATATTTCGTAGAGTTGTATATTTTATACAATTAATATAATCATTAATTTGTTGATTTATAGTATTATTCAAACACGCGTTAATCCAAATATTTTGCCTCAAAACATTGAGTGCTTTATTTAAATTTTGTAAAAAAGGTGACGAGATGGTACTTTGAATACTGTTTATTGTTGTTGAAATTATGTTGCAGAGTTTATACAAATTATTTTTGAATTTATTTTCTAAATTTCTATCATAAGATATTCGGTTTCCTATTATTTGAAGATCATTTATAACTCTCAATAATTGATTAACCCTATCTGAGTTTCCAGTCAAGTATAACAGGACTTGAAGAGC
>JBMFJL010000134.1:0-1515 GCA_049973735.1 Nanopusillaceae archaeon | reverse complement strand
ACAAATTTGGGTGGAAAAACACCAATATTTTTGAATTACACAAACAATATATTCCTTTGGAGTTGGATTTCGGGAGGTTCAAGTTCTAATTTATATGGCTACGGAAGTGGATACTATATAGGTATACCATACAAGGGAATATATAAAAGTATAGATTCTTTTGGACAAGTCAATGAAATTCCTATAATTGGATTTTCATATAATATTTCAAACATATATGATGCAATAAACAATATAAATCCGCTTTCTTCAACTAAACCAGTGATATCTAATGGTTTATTTGCTGGAACAGGATTCAAAGATACCTATAACATTCGTTTTCCAATGGAAAAAGCTAAAGATACATATTCTTGTTCTGGTAGTTGGTGTGTACCATTTGCTCCATATAACAATAGAGAAACAAACTATAATCCAAATCTATTCTATGGAGTATTCTACGTAATGAATTGGTTTGCACAATATCCACAATATCTACCTGGAGAAATTGATATATATCCAGAAGTTAATGGAAATATATATGGAGAGAGTTTATATATTGGAGACTCTCTACCCACATTACCACCATCATATGGAAAGTCTCCAATTATTGCAAAAAGCTATTATAATGCATATTTAACAACTTATAAAGTACCTGGAAGAATTATACCTCCATTTTATCTAAAGATATCCGGAAATGAAATATCATTTATAAAAGGAACATTTGGATATAGAGATACCATTGGTGGATCTATAGAAGAAGATCCTATTGTGAGTAACATAACTTATTATCAACAAGATAAACCATTTATATTTATATCTGCAGGATCTGGTGGAGAAAAAGGAATATTATATTTAAATTGGATTATAGTAACATTCGGATTTCCTTATGTAATAGAAATATGATAAAAAAATATAAAAATCGTCTTTATTTATCCCATCTACAACTATCCTAACTCCATTTATTAACTATATTGCTGCCATGCATCGTAAAATAGTGAGAAACGACCTTGTGTAAAGAATGCTGGTATATTATATTCCTTACCATTTATCTTTACTTGTATTACAGTAGGTGTCGACAAATGACCTCCCATAGCATTCGCTACTGCTTGTAAATGTCCCCATTTTTGTATTGTTTTATCTTCTACTAATCCGTTTGCTAAAGAAGGTATAACTACTTTAATATTTCCAGTTTCGAATGCATATGCTGTTTGTGGTACATGTGAAGTTTGAACAAGTACATAAGTAAACTTATCGGCGCTATTCTTAATTAGTAAAATTTCTGGATGGCTTGGATATGTATATATGTTTTTATTCTCTGTTACATATAATATTGTTATGTCAAATCCCTCTCTGGCAAACACATTTTTTATATCTTTCATTAATACTTCAGGGTCCCCTGCATTGCCAAATTCTAATATATATTTTCCTATTGGTTGTCCATTTGGATTAAGCAATTCTGCTTCTAATTTTGTTTTTTCTCCATATTCAATAACTTTTTCTGGTTTAAATACTAGATATACGTAGTCGTGTGGTAGG
>JBMFJL010000133.1:0-1553 GCA_049973735.1 Nanopusillaceae archaeon | reverse complement strand
ATTTTATGTCCCTCTAACTCTATATAGTTAAAGAAAAATTAGAAATATTGAAGCGTAATAGCTTATCAAGTAAATTATTTTTTGAATCAAATTGTTGAGTTAAAGAAAAATTAGAAATATTGAAGCAAGTTATCTCCGTCTACTTTGACAATAAAGTATTTTGTCATTTTGTTAAAGAAAAATTAGAAATATTGAAGCTCTTCATTTTGCCCTTCCAATTCTTTTCTTATCTTTTCATATGTTAAAGAAAAATTAGAAATATTGAAGCTTTGAAAATGCTAATTGATAAAACTTATTATCAAAGTTAGTTAAAGAAAAATTAGAAATATTGAAGTGTATATAGGGCTGTTGTGCTGTCGTATTTTCTACATAAGTTAAGTTAAAGAAAAATTAGAAATATTGAAGCAGCTATTTTACCAAACCCTATCTTTTTTAATAAAGCTAATACGTTAAAGAAAAATTAGAAATATTGAAGTTTAGTTTTTCATAAATAGACTTGTCTAATAAGAATTTGACAGAGTTAAAGAAAAATTAGAAATATTGAAGTGGTAAGCGAGATAATAGATTGGTTAAAGAAAAATTTGGAAATGTTAAAGAAAAATTAGAAATATTGAAGTATATAGAAAATCTTATTGCATGAGCAATTTCTAAATCATTTGGGTTAAAGAAAAATTAGAAATATTGAAGTTTATTTTCTATTCCATTTTCCTTTAAAATTTCATTCCAAAGTTAAAGAAAAATTAGAAATATTGAAGTATAGCAAGAACTTAGAGTACCTTTTGAAGTATTTGCTCATATAAGTTAAAGAAAAATTAGAAATATTGAAGTTGCTTTCTCCAGTTTCCCTGGGTTATAATAATTTGCTTTTTATGTTAAAGAAAAATTAGAAATATTGAAGTTTCTTTTCCCGTTTCTAGGTCTACATATCTCACTAATACCCCTTGTTAAAGAAAAATTAGAAATATTGAAGAAGTGAAGAATTGGAAAAAATGTTTGGGTTCATCCATATGAAAGTTAAAGAAAAATTAGAAATATTGAAGATCTACTGTTGGGACTCTGTCATATTCATCATAAAATAAGTTAAAGAAAAATTAGAAATATTGAAGAACTTTATATCTACCGATTTAGTATAAAATAAGTGATCTTTGTTAAAGAAAAATTAGAAATATTGAAGATTTCTGTTACAGTTAGTATATCTTCTATAGTTGAAGGAAATGGTTAAAGAAAAATTAGAAATATTGAAGTTCATGTAACCATTCATCTTTCTTGTATGCTTTTACTCTTAGGGTTAAAGAAAAATTAGAAATATTGAAGTTAAATAGATGTATTTACTTCGACTTTGTCGCCTAGATCTTTGTTAAAGAAAAATTAGAAATATTGAAGTTCTTTTACTGCTTCTTTTTGGTAATTCTCTATTTTTAATCCGTTAAAGAAAAATTAGAAATATTGAAGTTTTTTGGCAGAATCATTGTTACATCTTTGCCATCATATCCCCGTTAAAGAAAAATTAGAAATATTGAAGTTCACTTTTTGGTATTACTTGAAGGTAATAG
>JBMFJL010000132.1:0-1556 GCA_049973735.1 Nanopusillaceae archaeon | reverse complement strand
TTATGAAGCTTTAACATTTTATAATGTAGCAGAAAAGAATTTTAGAAAAATAAAAATATCATCAGATTATTCTTATAATAATTATTTAATTTATTCAGGAAATAATAGTAGATATCAGAGAAGAAAACTTAATCTTAAAGATCCTACACCAGAAGATACTGTAAAAATGGTAATAGAGGAATTAAAAAGATTTGGATATCCAATACCACCTGAAAATATATTATACAATAGAAAGGAGTTGTTAAAATATATAAAAAATTTGATGAAAAAGGAAGATAGAGTTACATATTACGATAATCTATTGAAATTATTACATCTTCTAGAATGGAAATTTGAAGAAAAGTAGATATCCTAAAAATTAAAGCAGGTAAAGATTATAAAGTTTAACGGTTTTTATCGTATTAAAACTTTATTAAACAATTTTTCTCGCAATATTTGACAATAATATAATTACTTATGGGATTTCATATGGACTAAAATATAAAGAAATTTTTATATTTTAGATAATATTTTATATTAATCATACATATTAAAAAATATAGAGTAAGGATGGCAAATCTGAGGATTTTGTCGATATAAATTTCCAGTAAACATATATTGGCTGCTAATTTTATAATTGTTGTCAACTATTTATTTTATTGCATCCTTTAACTTTATAAAACTTGTAGCCTTTTTGGGACAGTAGATTTACTATAAAACTTATTATGATTTAAAATTTCGAAGTATTTTTATATATTTTTCAATATTTCTAATTTACTTTAAACATCTGGAGTTTATAATTTGACAGTAGTAGCCCTTCAATATTTCTAATTTATTTCAAACGCAACTATAACAATTTATGCTTATAATCAAAACCAATCTGCCTTTCAATATTTCTAATTTACTTTAAACTATTCAGGACTGGTAACAGGATTCGTAACAATAGGTGTAATAGTCTTTCAATATTTCTAATTTTTCTTCAAACTTATATCATCTAGTATATTAGGAACAATAGTACAACAATTCAACTTTCAATATTCCTAAATTTGATTTAGACCTTAACATCATTATTTATTATATAATTTGTTGTTAAATAAAAGCTTAAAAGATATTTATTACTTCTATAAGCCTACCTTGAAAATAATCTATTACTACAAACATTATAATATTTTTATTTCTTCTTTTACTGCATATGAAACTATAGATCCTAAAAAATTCTTTTCTTTTTCAAAATTGAAAAATTCGCGATTTATATTCATAAGAAATATAATTACAATTATACCTTTACCAATTGTAGAACTTATAAAAACAATCAACATTAATATAAAAATGCCAATTAGGGTATATTTAATTCAGGAAGATAAATATATAGAAGTTAATGAAAATGAAATTACAGTTGAAGAATTATTGAATAAACTAAAAATAAAAAATGTAGAAAAAATATACATAAATAGAATACCTGTTGATGATTTTAATACAAAAATTTTTTCAGGAAGCGATGTAATAATTATTAAAAAAAGTATACCTGGAAGATGTAAATTTTGTAATAGAGAAGCATATGTTAGGATACCATATAG
>JBMFJL010000131.1:0-1570 GCA_049973735.1 Nanopusillaceae archaeon | reverse complement strand
CTTACGGCACTTTTCGTAACTTTAAGCGTTTTAGCTATATCGTTTTGTTTCCAGCATTCTTGTTTCAGTTCCCAAGCTCGTACCCTTTTCCATTCTGCTATTTTTTTATCCATACTTTTATTATACAAGTTCAGACTCATTAGCGGTAATCAGTAATGATATTAATTATAACATATTTACATATATCATTTGAAATGTCATAATTGTAATATTAAAATTACTCAAAGATACTTTTATATATAAGAGTATTTATTCTTTTATTACAAATAAACATTATGTATATTGATTTTATTAAAATAAAATGCTATTATACTACTAAAGAGTAAAACTGTTTTTATTTTTTGGAGTAAATATTCATAAATGAAGGGAGAAATTTAATGGAAAAAATAGCGATAGCAAATCAAAAAGGAGGCGTAGGAAAAAGTACTACAGCGATCAATTTAAGTTCATCTATTGCAGAGATGGGTAAAACAGTTCTAGTAATAGACATGGATCCGCAGGCAAATTCAACCCGTGGGTTCGGCATAGAAAAATATGATCACACAATATACGACTGCTTTGTAAAAGGAATACCTTTGAGTGAATCTATTATACATACAAATTACCATGTTGATGTCATTCCATCTGACATATTACTTGCAAATGCAGAATTAGAATTGTCTACTGTAATTGGTAGAGAACAAATCTTAAGAGAACTTTTTAGAGACTCCAAAGTGGATAATTACGACTATATATTTATAGATTGTAATCCATCCTTAGGCCTTTTGACTGTCAATGCTCTTTCAGCTGTCAATAGTATTTTAATACCTCTTGAACCTGCTCCTTTTTCTTTGAAAAGTATTGAACAGCTTATAAAAGTTATGAACCTTATTAAGAGGAAAATAAATTACGATATAGACATAAAAGGGGTTCTTCTTACTCGTGCAGATCGGCGGACGAACATAGAAAAGGAAATTTTTGAAGAACTACAAAATATATTTCCACAGAAAATATTCGAAACCATTATACATCAAAATGTAAAGATATCACAGGCCCAAATAGAAGGTAAGCCGATTAATTATTTTGCACCAAATAGTATAGGAGCAAAAGAATATATGGCACTTGCAAGGGAGATGATAGAACGTGGCTAAAGAAGAATTAAATAAGATAAGTAAGGGTATTTTAGATAGTCTACAAGATGCAGAAGATATAACCTTAAAAGAGTATAAAAGTAAAAAAGTAAATAAGGCTAAAAGTAAAAGATCTTTTATGCTTACAGATGAACAAATAAGGATGCTTTACGAATTGAAGTTGAAATTTTTGCATGAGGATTTAAGTACTATTTTAGGAAAGGCAATAGAAAACTATTATAATTCAAACAAAAAAGCATAATGTATTATTATCGGGCTTTATACATTATTGAGCAAAGATATAATTCGAGTCGTAAGTTCAATTAAAAGAATAAGTCTTTGGAAAATGATTTCAAAATCTCAATTTATCACAATAAGTCGTATGTTAAATTATCTGTTTTTTGTATCTTTAGACAATCTTTGCTTTTATACATTGAAAATGATGTATAATAAACTATGCG
>JBMFJL010000130.1:0-1595 GCA_049973735.1 Nanopusillaceae archaeon | reverse complement strand
AATGCCAACTGCGTAAATCTTTGTGAGGATTGCGAGATTCCGAAGTATAGAGTGAATTCTTACGTCATCTCCAGATTTCTGAAGCCATGGAGATTTTTGATATGAATATGTACACAATACCATAATTAAACTCTGCCTTGATAGCTATATTCTAAGCCTTTTTGTATCTTATAGAAAGACATTGGAGCGTCCATAAGAGATGTATTTATAATAACATTAGCGCCAATATAAGAAATTACAAGAGAATAAAGACATGTTAATAAGTAAATATAATTCGTTTCTAATTGCTCATCGGGCTTACGTTTCAGTATATCTCTTGGATAAGCTAAAAGTAAAATATTGAAAGAGTTTTTCATAAATAATGAAAAAATTTTTAAAGAATATATTAATGTATTTACTTTTGGTCTTATGAATAAAATAGAAACTATAAAGTCAGGTATGTATCTTTCAGCAATAATTATCTTTTTTCTAGTGATTAAAGGAACTAACTTTACATTTAATAGTAACCATAGTAGTGAGTTAACAAGTTCCAATATAAAAAATAATGTTTTATAGCCAAAGATTTGAAACAAATAGTAGTCTAGTATTCTTGGCGAATTTGTCTTTGGTATGATTTTTAATAAGATTAAAAGTTTAAGTATTAAATACATTCCTAAATGGTGAGATTTAAATCTAATATAATGAACGTTATAGTTTTGTAATAGATACCTTCTTGCTAATAGTTTTGCTAATGTCGTCTTGCCAGTCCCGTCAGGACCTGTAAATGAAATTATCATATTCCTAGGTAACGAAGTAGTATACCTATACCTTTAGACGATGGTGCTTTTATTAATTGTTTAATCGGTGTAGTATGTTCTTTTTTAACACGGTAATTAAGATTTTCTAGATATGACTTTATTATAATCGCTAGAGGCACTTTTCTGGGAAATCCAAATAAAGCGTTTCCTAGTTGCTTTGGGCGTGATACTTCACTGACAACATGATTTATAAAAGATGTAGCTACTCGCATTGTATACTTATATGGCGTTGATAAACCAATTTTTTCTGCTTGTAATCTTGCTTCCTGGTGCATTTCGGGGGTTATGGAGAGCAGATGGAATATGTCAGCAAGTAACAAATGAAATTCTTTCATTATCCCGTGTCCGACTGTAATTAGTATCTCATCCACATCGTTTGGTGTTGGTATTTTTCTATCTAATACTGTCTTGTATATATGTCTTTTCCATAAATAGTATTTGTCTATATATACATATGGACCCGCAGCCATCTTTGTGTGTATATCTAAGTCAACATATGTTTTGTTTGTAAGTTTTCTCATGGTAATTTCTGGGGTTCCTATTTTTCGTATAAAATATCCTTTTTTTCTTAAGTATTCGATAAGGTAATCAATTTTTTCATCATCTATTACTAGAATATCTATGTCATCGGGTACATATAGGAAAGGCTTTAGCGTTTTTACAACAAGTAATTCCACACCTAGTTTATCCGCTATTTCTACAGTTTCAACTATTGAAGATACTTGTGCTGTGCGACGTCGGGAAAGCTCTTGCCATAATGAGGTTTGCGCTATTTGCGTATTGTATAATCCTATGAGG
>JBMFJL010000129.1:0-1637 GCA_049973735.1 Nanopusillaceae archaeon | reverse complement strand
GTGATAGAAGAATTAAAATGGTTAAGATATCCAATACCACCCGAAAATATATTGTATAATAGGAAAGAATTGTTAAAATATATAAAAAATTTGCTGAAAAAAGAAAATAGAGTTACATATTATGAAAAGCTATTGGCAGTACTCCGTCTTATAGAGTGGAAATTTGAAGAAAAATAGATATTCTAAAAATTAAGGCAGGTAAAGATTATAAAGTTTTACAGTCTTTAATTGTATTAGAAATTATTAAATGATTTTTTCTAGATATTTGACTATAATACAATTGCTTACAAAAATTTCATATGGACCAAAATATAAAGAAATTTTTATATTTTAGATAATATCCTATGCTGGCTATATTTATATTAAAAAATATGAATTAAGTATGGTAAACCTGAGAATTTTGTTAGTATAAATTTCAAGTAGATTTTTATTGGCTACTAATTTTATAAATGTTGCAGGTCATTTGTCTTATTGTGTCTTCTAACTTTATAAAACTTGCAGCCTTTTAAATATTAGATTTACGATAAGAACTTATTATGATTTAAAATTTTGGAGTATTTTTAGAGGTATTTTTTCAATATAAAAGAATTTTAACAATTAAATTTTAATACAAGAAATTTTGATATAGATTTCTAATTTTTCTTTAATATATATAATCCATTTACAACATCGGTAGAATGGGGATGATGTTTCAATATTTCTAATTTTTCTTTAACGAAAAAACAAGTAAATATAAAATAGTTCTTACGAGTACGTACACAATTTCTTCAATATTTCTAATTTTTCTGTAATTTTATTTATCATGAATTATAATATCATGATTCAATATTATAAATTTTATCCCAAGTGAGACTGATTAAACATTATTATAAACTTTACTATATTTTTATTGTTTTTAATATGTAATTATTAGAGTCAAAAAATACCAACCTACAATAACATAAAAAATAAATCTTGTTTGAAAAAATCGAGCTAAATTTAGATTTAATACTTCTAATTTTCTTTAATTAATAGCAGGGCTGAATAAAAATCTCTTTAGCTTCAGAGTATTTAACTTCAATATTTCTAATTTTTCTTTAACTAAGAAAAGGGTATGTAGTAAAGATTGTTGGCATTATTCCAGCACTTCAATATTTCTAATTTTTCTTTAACTAAAAAGCATAAAAGCAGAGATAGAAAAGGCAAATAAAAAAGCTTCAATATTTCTAATTTTTCTTTAACTAGATTAATTGAGTTAAGAAATACGTTGATGGATCTTTATAATGGCTTCAATATTTCTAATTTTTCTTTAACCGCTTTTTTGAATGACGAAATGCCCTTTTTGTGGTAATGAAAGCTTCAATATTTCTAATTTTTCTTTAACAGATTTCAAAGGATTCTTCGGCAGAGCTTTCAATGAAGAAGAGCTTCAATATTTCTAATTTTTCTTTAACCTTTTAGCAGAAGAATTGAACATACATAAAAATCAATTAGTAACTTCAATATTTCTAATTTTTCTTTAACTTTATATTAGCAGTAATTTCGCCATTCGCAGGAATGTTTATACTTCAATATTTCTAATTTTTCTTTAACAGATTTCTTAATCTATATTGATTATCAATATCCTAGACATAGAACTTCAATATTTCTAATTTTTC
>JBMFJL010000128.1:0-1658 GCA_049973735.1 Nanopusillaceae archaeon | reverse complement strand
AGATAAAATCAAATTAATAGAAATAGAAGATATACAAAATTTATTAGATAAATGTAATAATGATTTTAAGAAACTAGTAGATTATCTATATGCAAAAACTGTAAAAGAAGTTAAAGAACTACTCGATTTTGAAGATATAGAGGAAATATACTTTTCTAATATAAGAGGTTTAAATATTTTAATGAATGCTGTATATGAAATAGCTAAAAAAATATATGTAAGAGAAATCTTCAAAAATATTTTATCAGGTAAAGAAGTTAAGCTCTATGTTATTTCCACATCTACAGCATCTCCAGGAAATGATAATAAATATGATATATACTTTTTAAATCAAGAAGTATATGTAAATCCATTCATAAATCCTAAAATAGATAATGGAAAATTACTTACTTCAAGAATATTTAAAAATAAAATAAGTGATGATAAAGCTAGAAAAATATCATATATAAATAATTATATCTTAGATAAAATGTATGTTCCATATGTGCTATCAATAGGATATCTTCTATTATATATATTTTATTTCGCAGATGATAGTAATAATAACAGATTAAGTAGTAAAGAAGATGTTACAAATATATATAAAAGTTATATATCTCTATACGATGGTGTAGATATAAGTGAAATAGATGAATATATATATGATATAGATCTACTAACAGCTTTTACTATAGGAAGAATGAATGATTTAGATCCTATAGTTAAAGAAATTGTAAGCAAGCATATGAACAATAATGAAACATTAAGATTATCATGTAAAATAGAAGAGGATTATTATACAATAGATTTTAATGAAATAAATGAGCTAAAAGATTATATGGATAAATTATCTAGGGATAAACTATACTATTCATATGCTCTATTTTTCCAAACCGAACTTAGTCAAATTCCTCAATATATTAATATAAGTAATATCAACGAAAAAGTAAATGAAAATAATAAAAAATTTAATTATAATAAGGATCTCAAATTGAGGAATGTATTCGCTCATAGAGGAATAATTTTTGCTTTATTTGATATTAAACCTGTTAAAGAAGATAATAAGTGTATACTAGAGTTTACCATAAATAGGGAAAACTATAATAAATTATTAAAGTATATAAAAAACGGTGAATTACATATATATTATTTCGGAAATAAAAATAAAGATAATGAAAATGAACAAAAATCTTCTAAAACTTAAGTATATATTACTATTCTTGTCTAGTTACTGCCAATACATAATCAATTATTGATAACCAATATTCAAACATATTTCTTATCTTGTCTATATTCTCTTTATTAATACTAAACTTATCCTTAATTTCATTAACCATCTCAGTTATTACTTTATTTTTTCCATATTTACTTTCATCTTTCGTTAAATAATATACTAAAGCAATTACTGGACTCATATTATCAATACTACCTTCATTAATTTGATCCAATATGTATGTTATGATATTTCTCATGTTTTCTAATCTACTTCTAGCAATACATTCTTCCTTCTTTTCTTTACAAATAGAATCTTTCAATTCTTTGATTCTTTTATATAATAACTTAAATTCATTCTGATCTTCATTATTTACATTCACGAATATTATTTTTGCTTTTAAAAATAGTATGCCATCATTTAAATTCTTGAAATAATAGTCATAGGTTAATGGACTGTTTTCTCT
>JBMFJL010000127.1:0-1677 GCA_049973735.1 Nanopusillaceae archaeon | reverse complement strand
GATGAAGCTTTTGGGAAGATTTTTACTGATGAGATAGAGAAAAGGGTATATATATGGTTATCGGAGGAAAATATTGCATCAGATAATAAAAAAGAAGAAGAAAAAAATTATAATAGAGTTAGTCTAGAAAAACTGATAGATATGAATAGAGAAAAATGGGAAGAGGCAGTATTAAAAAAAGCTTCTAATGAAGATTTAAAAAGACTTCTTGAATCATATAACTCAGAAACTTTGTCAAAAAATACACTAGATAATTCTTATCAATATTTTTTTAAGGTAGATTAATTTTTTATGTAGACTAGTATATGTATAATTTATAAAAGTATAATTGCAAATATACTTTTTATGGATATAGTTATTAGGTATCATGATATAGAAAGATGGAAAAAAGTAGGAAAAAGAGTATTAGTATACGGAAGAAGAAAAACTGGTAATTCTTTCTTCATAAAGAATTTTACAAACTATGATGAATACTTCTTTGTAAAAAGAGATAGGGGAATAATTGATATAAAAAATAATAGAGAAATAAGTTATGATTATTTGAAGGATTTAATATTAAGAGAGAAAGACAAAAGAATTGTTATTGATGAATTTCACAGATTACCAGAAGATTTCTTAGATTTTTTACATGCATATGGAGAAAATTTAAATTTAATATTAATTTCTTCTACTTTATGGTTTTCTAAAAAATTATTAAGTAAAAGTTCACCAATATTGGGTATTTTTGAAGAATTTAAGATAGATCTAATTAATGAAATAGATATATTAAAGAATTTAATGAATGAGGAAGGAAAAGAATTTATAGAAAAGGGAATATATTTAAGAGAACCTTGGATAATACCGTTGGTAAAAGATAATATTGTGGATTCTTTGGTTAAAATATTGAAAGAACAAAAATATACAATATCAAATTTAATTGGAGAAATATTTTTAGAGGAAGATAAAATATTTAAGGAAACATATTATACTATATTAACTGCAATTGCATCTGATAAAGCAAAATCTTCAGAAATTTCTTCTTTCTTATTTAATAGAAAGATAATTGAAAAAGATGATCCAAGTATAATACAAAGTTATTTAAAAACACTAGAAGAAATAGGGTTAATAGAAAAAATTAAAATATTGAATAAAAATTATTATCAGTATAAAATTATTTCTCCATTATTAGATTTGTACTTTTATTTAATAGGAAAATATGGATATACTGAGATTGATATAAATGATGAAGAAATAAAAAGAGTTATAAATGAGAAAATTTCTTATCATGTTGAAGATTTCTTTAGAAAATTATTATCTCAAATATATGGATTAAAATATGGGAAAATTACAGAAAAAGATTTTGAAGTAGATATTGTTTTATATTCTTTTAATGATATTAAAGTTGTTGGAGAAGTAAAATGGAAAAACAACATAGATAAAGATGAAATAAAAAGAATAGAAAATAATTTAAATAAATTTAATTGTAGAAAAATTTTAATAGTTCCAGATAAAAATAATTTAGAATATATACCAGAAAATATAGAGATAATTGATACTAATAAAATAAAAGAAATTATTAAAAACTATAATTTTTCTACAGAATTTTAGATTTATTATTGGGTAAATCATGTATCCTTATTATTCTCTTATACGATCTTCTGTGATATTTATTTGAGAAATAAATAATTTTGAAAGTTT
>JBMFJL010000126.1:0-1679 GCA_049973735.1 Nanopusillaceae archaeon | reverse complement strand
CTTTTTCTCAAAGTTATACCTGTACAATTTAATAACGCTCTCTGAATATATTTTTCTTCATGAATTATCATAAAGAAAGATCTTAAGCTTGATATGATTTTGCACATAGATCTGCAAGTAATTTTAAATTTTAAGAAATATATAAATGAGGAGTTAAATTGAAATTTGAAAATGAAAAATTAGGCATAATTCTTACTTAAGTTTTCATTTAGCTCTTTTATTGCATTCCAGCAAATTTCAGATATAATCATGTCTTGGGATGCTTTTATCATGGTCTCTGTTGCTTTTATTATATCATAAGGAACTATTATTGTGCTGCCCAGGAAATTAATTACAATTTCATCCTTATGCTTGTTTTTAAGTTCCTTCTCATATGATGTTTTTGGGTTTTGTATTTTTAAGTAACCTCCTAATGTAATTGCATAAATGGAACTAGTAATTACAAATTTTAAAAGAGGTTTTGGAAACTTGAATAATGGGTTTAAGATTTTTTCACCATTAGAAAGAACCGAAAAAGGTTGAACCTCGGAAGAAATTTCTCTTGCTTTTTCCCATAGGATTTTATTAAGTGATTTGACATCGTTTGCAGGTTTTAAAGCAATTGGTTGCCCTATAAGAGCGCTTATAAATATGCTTATTCCCTTCATTAGAGGTCCTTTTTCTGGTAGTCTTGCAATTATATTTTGCTCATCTTGTGTGAATATAATCCTATCAGGAACTTCTCTTCCATGCCATGTATATGCCCACATATCAAGGAACCTATCATCTTCAATATCATAAACGTATAGGTTTAGTTTTGCATATTCTCCATTATAAAAGGGAGAATAATATATGGTACCATTTGCAAGTCGTGGCCTAAGCCACATGCTGTATTCCATAAGTTGATTTTTTATAGGAAAATTAATGATATCGCCATAACCTTTAGGTATTTTTTTATATTCGGGTAGCATCTTGAATGTAGTAAATAACTCTGTTAGCTTGTTTCTATCAATGGGTTTTTTAGGTAAAAGGTATTGATTATATAGTTCAAGCGATGTTACTTTTGCTCTATACTTTTCTGCAGTAGCTAAAAACATGTCTAAGTTATTTGTCTGATAAGCGTTAATTATATTTTTGATAAAAGCAAGAAAATCACTTTGGTCAAGAGAGTTATCAAAGCTAAATGAACCAAGGTTTGGTATAAAGGTCTCAATTACACCCCTTGTCAGCTTCCTATAACCAATAATTCCCATAGCCCATTTGAAGGTGGGTTCGCCAAGCTCATTAAATAGAGGTAGTGGGATTTTTGTTGCTGGATTTAGTTCGCGTAAGAGTTCTTTAATTGTACTCTTATCAATTTCCTTCAAGTATAATTGGTTTCTTGAATTATCTAATAAGTTTATTAAAATCTTATCCGTTTCATTAATAATCTTGCTTGATAAATCAAGAAGAGACTTTGTTAGATTTGCTAAGTCGCTCAAATAAACATCTGCTAACTGATTCTTGTTTTGGTCAAGGATTATGGCATAAGCTGGGCTATTTGATAAAATTTCATAATTTTCTAGCAATCCGAGGCTGGCAAGCCTTAGCACAGGTCTTAGCTCAGGATATGACGATACTAAATAAAAGCTCTCAACATAATTTAATTTGGCTGTCATGTTTATTCACTTGTTTAAAATTTTTATTGATTTAAAAAATTT
>JBMFJL010000125.1:0-1732 GCA_049973735.1 Nanopusillaceae archaeon | reverse complement strand
GAAGCCATACCCTGGAACATTACATATGCCTCTTCTCCTCTAACTTCTCCAACTATTACATAATCTGGCCTTTGTCTAAAGGACATTCTTAAAAGTTCAAACATATCAATTTCTCTATTTTTATCTGTAGAATATCTGGTAACTGCCGGTATCCAGTTTTGATGTAAAAGTTTAATTTCTCTAGTATCTTCAATAGAAACAATTCTAGCATTTGGAGGTATGAACATAGATATTGCATTTAAGAAAGTTGTTTTTCCAGATGCAGTTCCACCAATAATTATTAAATTCTTTCTATATTCAATAGCTAACCATAAATATGCAAATATTTCTGGTGTAGCAGATCCAACTTTTATTAATTCTATTGGAGTCCAAGGTATTTCTCTAAATTTTCTTACTGTAAATGTAGGTCCTTGTGTTGTAATTTCTTGAGAATATGTTGCATTTACTCTAGATCCATCTGGTAGAGTAGAGTCTAATAAGGGTTCTGCGTAGGAAATGTGTTTTCCAGATCTTAATGCAAATTTTTCAATAAGATCTCTTATTTCTTTTTCATTTAGATATATGTTTGTTCTAAGATTTCCAAAATTTCTATGAACTACAAATATTGGCAAATTAGAACCGGAGCATTCTATATCTTCAATTAATGGATCTCTCATGAGTGGATCTATTTTATTGTATCCATACAGATCTCTGAAAATATAATAAAATATTTTGCTATAAGATTCTTGTCCTAATTTTATTCCTAAATCTTTTAAAACAAAATTGTATAATCTTTCTAAATAGTTTATAACAGAGTTTAAATCATTTAATGTAGAAAGTTTTACTATTAGAAGTCTTTCTATATAATAAATTGCATTATCATATACTTTTTTTTCCAAATCTGTTAGTTTAGGTTCTAAAAGTTCATAAACAAGATCATAAACATTTTTATCAAAGTATATATGTGCATAAGCAAAAGGTTCTACTATTGGATATATAATATCTACCTCCATTCTATTCGCAGGTACTTCTAGTCTTATATTATTTACAAATCTCATATTAATCATCCTTAATAAACTTAATATATTTCGCAATATATTAAGATAACTATAATGATCAATAAGGAAATATTATCAGTTTTGGATGGTAATATAAAATATTTAAAAATAAAAATAAGGACTGTAAAGAAAATTATAAGGGAAATAGAAGAAAAAAAAGAATGGTTAAATTATATAAACAATATGTACGAAAGTGGATATTTAGATTTATCAGAATACAAAGAAAAAAGAAAGATAATATTATCTAGAATAAGAAATTTAGAAAAGGAAAAGTATAAAATATTATATGATGCTATTAGTTTAATAAATGAAATAAAAAGACAAATAGATTTTCTTAGAAACATTGAAGAAAAAACCGAGAAAGAAAACAAAATAATAGAAGACTATAACAAGCAGGTTATTATTTATGAAAAAGAGATAAAGAAAAATTTTCCAGAAATTTTTTATAAAAGCAATGTAGAATTTGAGAAAAAGTATTTTCAGGCGGAGGAAGTATTATTTAGAAAAAAAGAAAAGAAAAAGAAAGCAGAAGAAACTCTATATTTGAAAAGAATAAAGAAAAAAGAAAAAATAAATTATCTAAGAGAATTTTTATATTTGATAAATGATTTATCATATAAAATATTTGGAAAAGTTTCGGAATATATATTAAAAACCAATGTATCACTATACTTTAGATTAAAATATATATTAAG
>JBMFJL010000124.1:0-1740 GCA_049973735.1 Nanopusillaceae archaeon | reverse complement strand
AATCCCCTAAAATATATTCCCCATCCTCCTTTTTCCTAGGTTTAGTATATAACAAATATTTCACCATAATCTCATCATCCTCCACCAAATATTGAACATCAACAACCCTACTTTTATCCATATCAACTTCCAAATTCTCCCCAAACTTCTCCTTAATAATTTCCT
Source organism: Nanopusillaceae archaeon (assembly GCA_049973735.1). GTDB lineage: Archaea > Nanobdellota > Nanobdellia > Nanobdellales > Nanobdellaceae > Nanobdella. The sequence continues at coordinate 1,575 of JBMFJL010000124.1, read as the reverse complement.
CAAAATGAGACTTAAACTGTGATTTATGATACTTATCTTCCATTTGTGCCTTCATAATCTCATATATTAACTTCCTACTATCCACATTCCACATCCATCTAGAAGTCCGTATAAAATCAATCCTATTCCCAATAACAATACCATACATATTACCATCCCTATCAACTTCTACATTTACATTTACCTTAACCATAATTATTAATATGTGTTAGGCTTAAATAAGTTTATCTGTAGTATGTACATATATATGAAGAAGAATACCAAGAGAATATTATAAGAAGGGGATCAACTGCAGAAGAGGAATAAAAATATAATAGATATTTTTTAAATAGCTAAATATAAATATATATTATGACAGATATATGTGATGAAGTAGAAAAGAAAATATTTAAAGTATTGGTTAATAGAGATGCTAAGATTTCTTCTATATATTTTTATGGGATAGGAATATGTCATATAACAATCGAAGATCCTGAGCAAACTAAATTAGCTATACAAAATGGGATATCACCATCAGAATTGCATTCATATGTAGATTATGATATAATTAGTAATACGGTTGTAGGTTATGGCTTTAGAAAGATAGTCCCGGATGCAAAATACTATGATTTTGATATAGCAACACCTTTTGGAGTAGATTTTGAAAAAAAGATTGTTATGGTAGCTGGAGAGCCATATTATCTTCAACCTGAAAAGATTCCACTAGATTTCGTATTACGTATATTAGATAGATTTTACAATAAATAATTTAAATAGTAAATACAAATATATTATATGGAAGGTAAAGAAGCCTGTAATTATATAGCAAATAGAATTAAAGATATATTATCGGACAAGAAAATTAATGTCTGGGTATCATATAAAGAAGATACAGGAATATGTAGAATAGATTTTCAAGATATTAAAGAAGTTGAATTAGCTAGACAAAGAGGAGGATTTGCATCAGAAACAAATTCCTTTATAGAATATGATGTAAATAAAGATTTAGTTATAAATTATGATTTAAATAGAGTATTACCAGATAATATAAATATCTTTTATCTATATATTACAGAACCTTCAGCTGTTGGAGTAAACTATAAACATAAAGCATTTGAGTTAGTAAAATTAGAGAATATATCATCAGAAGGAATACCAATAGAAAAGATGTTAGATATTATTGATGATTTTTATCACAGTGAAAAGTATACAAGAATAAGATTAGAATCAATATAATATTAATTTTTTTATAATATAATTGTTATTGATATAATAGTAATTATATTAAAAATTTCTATCATAACAATACCAATTTTTTTGGTTCACTATACTGAACGAATATTAATATTTTTAGTATTATATATAGAACTAATTTTTTCCCATTACAGGAAACAACTTTATCAAAATCTTTCTCCTATAAAGAAACAATATTACTAATAGCTTAATACTTTTGAATCTTTTAGTTAGTTATTATATATATACTGTATTGACCCACTTATAGAAAAACAATTTTTTTGAAAAACAATTTTAATAAAAAAATTTAAAAAAATATCTAAAAATATTATTGTTACTACCGAGTGGTAGCGATGCGAAAAA
>JBMFJL010000123.1:0-1752 GCA_049973735.1 Nanopusillaceae archaeon | reverse complement strand
AAGATTCTGAAAAATAGCGATAAATAATGTTTTTATATACGAAACTTATGAGATATTTTTATCAAAATACCATATTAAGATAATTAAATAAAAAGTTCAAAAACAATTATTAAAAAAATAATTAATAGCACCCTAATAATATAATGCCTAAATGACATGCAGTATATGTCTTAGAGTTTCAAAAATTAAAAATCGTGTAAACTTACTCCTTAACTCCTTTAAATAGTTAAGAACAATTTAACTTTTCATAAACCCCTATAATAGATTCATATAATTTTTTTACTATTACTCTAATATCATAATTTTCATATGCCACCTTATGATTTATTTCTTTTTTATTTTTTATATCTTCAATGTTTTGAATTAATCTATTTAATGCATTCGAGAAATCATCTGGACTATTATTACAAAATGTAATAGCATCAATACTTTCGAATTCTTTAAAAGAACCTTTGAACTTATAGTTAGTAATTACATGGCATCCTGCAGATAAAGCCTCTAAAATAACTAATGAAAAAGTATCACATAATGATGGATAAATAAAAATATCACTTTCACCATATATTTTAGCTAAATTTTCTTCATTTACTGTACCAAGGTAATTTGCATTATTAAAAATTTTAACATATTCTTCTACTTTTTTTTCTAATGTTCCACTTCCTATTATTTTCAATTCCAATTTATCATTATCCTTAAATTTTTCCCACATTTTTAATACTGTTAAAATACCTTTGCATTCTTCTAATCTTGCAACAAACAAGCATGTTATTTTATCATCTTTTTTATTTATTGGTTTAAATAAATTAGTATCTATGCCATTTGGAATTTCTATGATATCTTTATTTGGAAACATTTTTTTGACTTTTTCTGACCAAATAGGAAAAGTATGATATGCATTTATTTTGTTTCTAAAAATTAATGATGTTATTTTGTTAATTTTCATTAGTAATTTAGAATTAGAAGGATACCAACCATGAGTGGATCCAACTAAAAAATTATTTTTTTCAAAAAAATATGAAAAATCATTTCTGAATAAATATATTATATCTGGTTTCCCTATTTTATTATATAAATTATAATATGATGTATATTTAAGTATAAAAATAGATGGATAATAAATCATATATCTAATAATTTTTGGCATCTTTACAATAATATCTTGAATTTTTACGTAGTCATTATTTATTTCAATTATTTCACTTTTGTTTTTTATCAAATCAAAAACTGATTCATCAATTCTATTTTTTTTATTTGGTAAAGGTTTGGTATGGACAAATATAACACTTTTAACATCATCTGGTTTATATAATATATAAAACAATGCTGATTTTTCCAATCCTGATCCCCATAATACATTGGAATAAAGAACAAAAGCTATCCTAATATTTTTGCAATATTTTTCTTTATTTGACTTTTCTAACATCATTTTAAGCTCATGAATTTAGTATATAAAAATATTATTTATTGCTATTTTTCAGGATTTTATGACTGTTTTTACTTAATCCCCCAGATTTTTAATAACAATGTCATTAATTTTCACATTCAATCCTTCAAGAATTTTTATTACTTTTTTAATTGTTCTTGAAAAAGGCTTTTTGACCACGATAACATACGATATTATCGTGAGAGTCGGAATAGTGGTCGATCTCTTGTAAATGGAAGTTGAATTTTCCCTATTTTCAGCAGTTTAAAATTCCCCATATACGGCAATTTAAATTTCCCCACTCCTTTACCCATAATGGAGGTGTGGAA
>JBMFJL010000122.1:0-1795 GCA_049973735.1 Nanopusillaceae archaeon | reverse complement strand
ATATCAATATTTATTATACCCGTACCAATTAATAGTTGCATAAAAATTCCAGATAAAACTAGAGGGGCAATACCGACGCTTGCTAATGTTCCAAGAGAAGATCCAAACAACCATAAAAATTGTTGTAATCTCTGGGAAACTTCTGGAGATATACCAAATAATGGTATAGAAGCCAATACAGTATATAAAACTATTACTAGTATAGTATTTCTAATCCTTTCTTTTAAACCAATCATTTTCTCTGGCGGTTTTATTGTTGGTAAATATGAGGCAAGAGTGTCGATTAAAGTCATATATAAAACTACTAAAAAATATTTATAAAGGGTTAATCGAGTGGTGCACCAGTGAAAGTTTCTCTTCTACCACCCTTGCCAAAGCTTCCACCAAGATCTACAGGTATTCTACTAAACATTTCATATGGGTTTGGAGAGAATGTATATTGAATATATTGGTTAAATGGACTTGCACCTCCATATGGCATTGGAGTATACATCATTGGATTGGCCATGGAATATTGTGTAGGACTTGCAGAAAATAAATAATATGGGAATTCTGGTCCGTAAAATTCAGAAAATTTATTAACATACCATCCACCAGGTTCATGAACTATCGATATATCTGATAATATATCTTTTATTTTCTCTAATTCTGATGCTATGACATCATCCCAACCCGTTCCTAAGGGTAAATGTGTATCTGCTCCCCATTGTGTTTCATGTATATGTAAATGTTTTATCTCTGGTTTTATTTCTTCTACCCATTTTAATATATCTTCCTTTTTATATCCATATTTTTCATATAATTTTAAATGTCCTACATCCAAAGTTGCCCCTATCTTTTCTTTTACGTAATCTTCAAATCTTTTACCATATTCTCTTTCAATTTTATTCTTTATTTCTCTTAATTCAGGATCATTATTAAACTCTTTTACGATTTCTTCTCTTATATTGTTTAGCAATCTTTTCCATAAATCTGGCCTTGTTGCAGGCGCACCCGCATAAGAATTTTCTATCACTATATTTGGAAGATATTCTATAATTTCTTTTATTGTTTTTTCTTTATCCTTAGAATTATATAATTTTCTCTTAATAAATTCTTTTAATCCCTCAGCAATATTTTTAGCACCTTCTTCAATACTCACCTCTTGAGCTGGCTTTACTAAAGGTATTATCCTATTATTATATCTCCCATATAGTAAATTTGCAAAGTCATCTATGACTTCTCCAACCATTTTATGTAGAAATAATAAATTATTGTAAAAATCCATACCAAATTTCATCATATCTCCGCCAACATATCTATTTTGATATACATTTTCTATAAAATTATGCAAATTCTCTTTATAATTTTCTATTTGTCTTTTCAGATTCTGTATAATTCTTTTTTTATTTTCTAATTCATTTAGAATATTTCTCTTAAAATTGTTATCTTCAATATTATCTAAACTGCCTTCTATTGAATTAATTATTTCACTTAATCTATCTAAAAAGATGCTATAAGAGTTTATATTATTTAATAATTCTCCCAATTTTTTATTATTCCCGGCTGCATAATAAAATAAAACATTTGCAATATTATTTACTCCAGATGTCAATGAATTGTATTCATTGTATATTCTAGATAAAATCTCAGTAATAATTTCTTCATTTTTTTTATATAAATCATCAACAACACTTTTCTTATTTCTAGGATCCGCTTCAGAATAACCTCCTACTCTTCTAACATCTCTTCCAAATAAACCATCTATGAAGAATAATTCGCTTTTTGCAAAGGCCCATGAAGGTATTTTATTTAG
>JBMFJL010000121.1:0-1857 GCA_049973735.1 Nanopusillaceae archaeon | reverse complement strand
TATCATTTTTGGTTATTAAGTTTATCCTTTGATGGGGCCGCCGGGACTTGAACCCGGGACCACCGGTACCCCAAACCGACATCCTTCCAGGCTGGACTACGGCCCCCAAATTTATAATTTTTATGCAATCTTAAATAATTATGGACAGGCGGTTCTATTAAAATATTTTATTTAGGGCCCAGGGGAAGTTTTAGTAACGAAGCTGCAGAGGTTTTGGATAATATAATAAAGAAAAAATATGAAGTTTATTTAGAAGAAAAAAGCAATTTTTATGAAATATTTAGATCCATAGGAAAAAATAGCTTTGGAATAGTTCCAATTGAAAATAACTATAGTGGTAGTGTCAGAGAAGTATATAATTTAGTAACTCAAAACTTGGATATTAAATTATCCCTTGGTTTTGATCTACCAATAGAATTGTATTTAATAGGAGAGGAAAATATAAATGCAAGATATGTTTATTCACATCAACAGGCAATAGAGCAGGCAAGAGATTATATAATTAGAAAAGGTCTCATACCAATACCGGTTTCTTCAACATCAGAAGCTGTAAGAAAATTAGTTGAAGAGTATAGAGAAAATATATATGATAAATATGCCATAGCAAATAAAAAAGCAGCACAAATTTATGGGATGAACATAATAGAGAAAATAGATATTAAAAATAATTTTACAAGATTTCTGCTAATAGGAAAAGAAAAATTTGATCTAGATATAAATGGGGAGTATAGAACTATATTAATATTTGAATTAGAAAATAAACCAGGTAGTTTGTATAAATTCTTAGAGTATTTCTATGAAAACAACATTAATTTATCGAAAATAGAGTCTATACCTATAAAAAATGGAAGATGGGAATATTATTTCATATTAGAATATGAAGGAGATAAAAGTTTAATAGAAAAAGATAAACTAAAGGGAAAAATAATATTTATGGATGATTATAAGTTTATAAAAATCTAAAAAACATATGGGATAAACCTATAAGTTTCCTTCATATATTCTCTATATTCGTCTCCGAATTTTTCAAGTAAATATTGCTCTTCTGGCAAAACTTCCCTATAATATACTATTGTAGCCATTATTAAAGACCCTATTACTCCCAATATATTATATGTGACAAATCCGAATCCTAAGAATATTAATATCTCTCCGAAATATCCAGGATGTCTTATATATTTATATATTCCCTCTTTTATTATTTTTTGACCTTCTGCTACTCCAAAATATGGTAAATAATATCTTCCAAGTGTTGCCTCTGCAATTCCTTGAAGCAATATACCAGCAAAGAATAACAAGAATCCAATGGTATTTCCTATCTTATAATCTATATTTCCAAATCCATAGTATTGACCAATTAATGCAAATATAGTTATAAATGTCATTCCTACTAAAACATATAATAAAAATTCTAGTAGGGAATATGTTTTTCTTTCAATTATTTTTTCCTTTTCTACTTTTATTATCAATAGTGGTATCAATATTCCAATAACAACTTCTGTTACAATAAACAAAAATAAATACTGCTCTAAGCCATAATTTACTATCATAAAAGATATATTGTTTAAGTAGCTTAAAAACTTTAATTTACTATTTTATAGTGCCACCGCCGGGACTTGAACCCGGGACCTTTCGCTTACCAAGCGAACGCTCTACCAACTGAGCTACGGTGGCTATTTCCCCAACTTCTTTGATATTATACTAATATACTGTGGGTTTACTGTATATAAATATTCTTTGTTCCCTTCCTCCCTTAAAACAATTCCTTTTTTATATAATAAGTTCAAATATTTAGCTATAGTATTTTTTGGTAAGTTTAATATCCTAGATATCTCCCTTACAGATAATTTGTTTCCT
>JBMFJL010000120.1:0-1862 GCA_049973735.1 Nanopusillaceae archaeon | reverse complement strand
CGTGAAAACCACCTGCTCCGCCTGTATTTTCGTGCATTCTTACATAGTGTAATCTAATTGGATTACCATCTGTTAGATTTTTTATTTCAAACTCTTTCTCCCAAGGCTCACTCAAACTTTTAGGTGGTAATTCATTTATATAACCTTTTTCTAATAAAAGTTCTGGTGTACCATCTGTGGAAGCATTGTCTATTAGATAGATACCTTGTATAGGTTTTATTTGTCTTTTTAAAGCTTCTAAACACTCACTTAAAAGCTCTTTTCTATTGTAAGTTACTACTACAGCACAAACGCTATTATTCATCAAACTCACATATCTTATTTTTTATCTAATTTCAGATATTCTTTCCAAAACTCTAAACTAGAAAAAACACTATAATCTTTCCTATACAAATCTCTAACTTTTTTATAACTCAATATAATATTAATAACACATTTAACTGTCATGATCATTATATGTATAAATTGCTTAATATCCTTTGTAACAAAGTAACCATTCTCGTAATACCTGTTATAGAATAAAATCTTATTTTTATTAAAAAATTCACTGAAATCATAACTATGTAGATCAGCTATTATGTAATCATTTTTCAATATGTTTGATTCTTTACTTTTTATATTGTTATTATAAGGAGGAAGCAAATGAGAACCTAAAGTAAATATATGTAGCCACTTCTTTAAACGTCTAACCATACGATGGTCTCTATTATCATTAGCAAAAAGAAAATTTTTTACATATTTAATTTCTACTTTTTTTGCTTTATCATTTGAAACTTTCAAAGCTAAGCTTTCATGATACTTTTCTACATCAATACTTTTTATGAAATCTGGACCTTTCAAAAAATCTTCATAACCCTTTATAACATATTTAGCAGTTTCATATCTATAAGAGAATGCAAGTCTTAGAATTTTCTTTATTAAGTGTATTATCTCAGTTTTCAAATCCATGTCAAAATGAATACACCTTAAAATTAGTTCATTCCTAGAAATTAAATAATCCGTAAATGCATTATGCTTAGAAGTAAAATCTTCATGCATTACGAATATAGACGGAAAATCTATCATATCGAAATTATTTTTAATAAGCCTTAATCCATACTCCATATCATCTCCTCTAAAGAAAAAAGGCATAGGCATACCCAAATTTTTAATAGTTTCAACTGGCACTACAAAAAACCACCATCCAAAATATGTCCAAGCGCTTTCTTCTAAAATTAACAATAAATTTTTTCTTCTTCTCAAATCTATATTATGTTTATTTAAATATAATGAAATTTTATCCGAAAAATAATATGCAGAAGATTCCCACATTATATATGGTATCGATAAACTTAACATAGAACCTCCTAATCCTATATTAGGCTTTAATATCTTTAACAAAGATAAGAGTCTTTCTATAACAAAAGGCTCTAAATCTATATCATCGTCCATAAAAAGTAAATGTGTTGTTTCTGGATATTTTTCCAAAACTTCAATTAAGCCTCTAGCAAATCCTCCAGACCCACCAGAGTTAATATTCTCTATTATTTTTATTCCATTTTTCATTATATCAGCTTGATTTAAATAATTTTTAAGTGTTTTTCCATTGTCGATAATAATTAATTCAATATTGTTTGATCGTTTCAGTCCGCTCTGTATAAATCTATTTATATTTGTTAATATATACGATTCTCTTTTATAAGTAGGTGTTATTATTTTCAAATCTATTACATTTGTTACGACATCATTATCATAAAAAACTCCAGATAAATTTGGATAAAACATTAATTCTTTATCTTCTTCTAACTCAAACTCCCAATATATATACATTATTTTTTCTGGAAGTCTATCAAAGTCTATTTCTATATCAAAACTTTGATAAT
>JBMFJL010000119.1:0-1867 GCA_049973735.1 Nanopusillaceae archaeon | reverse complement strand
AAAAAGGTTATGTCTAGAGGTTATGTAATAAATAAAGGCAATACTTTAATACCTGTGAAACTGGGAATGGATATATATAATTTTTTAGAGAAAAAGTTTGGAAATTTTGTATCCGAAAGCAGAACAAGAGAATTAGAAGAAATAATGGATAAAATCTCTGAAGGTAAAGAAGATTATAAAAAAGTTTTAGAGAATCTTTATCAAGAAACATTAAACATAGAAAAATTGGGAAGAGAAATACAAAAAGAATAAATTTATATATGAGGAAAGAGAATAAAATTTGATGAGTGTTAGAGGAATAAGAGTTGGAGAAGTATACCAAGTAGAGATAAGAAGTTTGACACAGAGAGGGGATGGATTCACAAGAATAAAGGGAGTTGCAACTTTTGTAAAAAATGTAACACCAGGTTGGAAAGGTAAAGTAAAAATTATTAAAGTAGGATCTACATATGTAGTTGCAGAACCTTTTCATGAAGGGGCCATATCCTCAGAACAAATTAATAATAGTTCTGAGGATAATTTATAATAAAAATATTTTTAGATCCTTTTTATTTATAAAATTATCATTCAAATCGTATCTATAAATGATGATCATGATGACAGCCCCATACGTAGACTGGCCCGAAAATGTATTGAATACATTTATACAAAATTACGAAGCAAAAGTATACGAATTATTTGAAAGGGCTAAAAGATCAGGAAAAATAAAGAAAGGAACAAATGAAACAACAAAAGCAGTAGATAGAGGTCAGGCAAAGTTAGTAGCAATAGCATTGGATGTAGATCCGCCAGAAGTAGTAATGCATTTGCCAGCATTATGCAAAGAAAAGGGAGTAAAATATGTATATGTATCTTCTAAGCAGAAATTAGGACAAGCATGTGGTATTAAAACCCAAGCAGCATCAGCAGCCATAATAGAGCCTGGAGATGGAAAAAATTTGTTGGATGAAATAAGCAAAGCATTAGACGAATTGTTGAAGAAATAAACAAATAAAAATTTTTATTTTTTATATTTTATATTCTTTATTAAATAGTTACAGTTATAGTAAAATTTATAAATATCACCACCCAATAGTATAATATGACCCAACCAACCCCTCAATTACCATATCCCGAAGTCAAAAAAGAAAATATAGACACAGTATTATTAAACTTATCTCAAGTTATAAAAGAAACTTTAGATAATAAAATAAAAGAATTATCTAAATATATTGAAACTAAAGAATTAAAAGGAGCTATAAAAAGTTATACTAAAGTATTTGACGATTTGAAAGGAAAATATGGGGCAGAATTTGAAAAGGAATATTCCTTAGACAATATATTTAAACAAATAGGATCTTATACAGATACGATATTATCTCTAGGTACTTCAATACAGCAATTCTACATTGCATCCTTAGCGCATAGATATATTTCAATGCAAAGTGCAATGCAAAATATAAGAGATGTAAACGTAAGAAGACAATTACAATCACAGATGGCATTAATGGAGAGAATATTGGCCAGAGCTGTTGCTGAAGAGCTAAAAATGAGTATAAAAGATTTGGATGAACTAACACCGGAAGAGAGAAGGAGAATAACAGATAGGATAACACAGTTAGCTAGTTGGTATAAAGGATTAATAGATACTGTAAAAGGATCTATAGCAAATAGATTTGTACTAAAATATGGTGATAATCCAGAATTTGTAAGTTCAATAACTTCATTAGTAGAAGCATACTTCGATGTACCATCAACTGTACTAATGGAATTAACAAATGCTGTAGGAGAAAAGATAGCAGACTACAGAGTAGTAGGAGATATAATGGGATACATATTCATGAAGGATTCAGATCTAATGAATGGATTATACAAGAAATCAAGAGAG
>JBMFJL010000118.1:0-1868 GCA_049973735.1 Nanopusillaceae archaeon | reverse complement strand
GGAGCATGTTACCCGAAGAAAGCAAACTGGGAAATTTCTATAGAATAATGAAATTAGAATAAATTATTGAAAATAAAAATAATAGTAAGCTTTATATGGTCAAATCAAATGGGACTACTCACTTTCCTGAATTTTCAATCATCCAAGTTTTGAATTCAATACTTCAACTATTTTAAAAATATTCCTCTCAGTTAATTTTATTATTTCATCGGGTAATTCTTCCCTCTTCTTTAGCACTGTAAATATGTTTTCTGGAATATCATAGCTATAGCTACTATAAACCCGTTCTTCCCTATCCTTCTTACAAGAGTTATATATTTCCTCATCATTTTTTCGACATTTTATTAAAATATGTGAAACCACACTAACAAAGATATTAATATTGATGACGCTCTTTTTCATATGCCCTATCCTGTCATTCTTCCACTGACTTTGCTTTGGTGCAAGACCGGCATAATATGCTAAATTTTCTTTATTGTCGAACCCTTTCATATCTCTTATTTCAACTGTACAAAAAATAGCTATGAAAAATAATTTATATTTTAAATCTATCTTTATTTTCGATGACCAGGAACATAGCAATTTCAGAAATTTTTGAAAATCCAGTATTAATAAAATACGCTTTAAAGGCAATGATCAAGTCAAAATTTAAGATTATAAAATTATTAAATAATTATGACACTTTAATAAATTACTTATTTTCTCCTGATATGATTGGAATTTTTGGTATAGTTATAGAAAATGATTATCTGAAAATAAAATACAAAGGCAAGGAATATAAGTTCAAGAAATATGGAAATGTTAGGGATATGGGAGCAAGGCTCGTTGAACAGTTTATTATTGAGCAATATTCCATAATGAATATAAAAGATAAAATTGTAATAGATATAGGTGCATATCTGGCCGATTCTCCAATTTTTTTTTATGCCAATAATGCAAAAAAAGTCATTGGTTTTGAGCCATTCCCTAAAATTTATGAAAAGGCTTTGGAAAATGTTATATTAAATGGTCTTCAAGAAAATATAGTATTATATAATCTTGCTATATACAAAGAGGACGGGTATATATTTGCTAAGGATAATGAAGGGCCATATTCAGGATTAGAATTGAATGGTGGTAGAGAAATAAAAATAAACACGATTACGATTGATCATGTTCTATCAAATTTTAAGAGCGAAAATGTAATTTTAAAAATAGACTGCGAGGGATGCGAGAGATTTATATTTGATCATAAAATTGATCTATCTTGCGTATCTGAAATTATTGTAGAATATGACTATGGTTACGATTATATACTAGAAAGTTTGAAAGAACAGGACTTTAGAGTAAGATTAATAAACAAACCAAAAAAAATAAATGGAAGGACGACTGGCTTACTTTATGCAAATAAAGTATCTTGAAAAATGTATTTGACCGCAAGCCTTTTTATGCCCAAATGTTTGAAGAATGCATAATCCGGAAGGAAAACGAAAAGCATTATAAATAAAAATATGAAATATTTATATTTTCAGAAAAATTAAAAAAATTTATTATGCTGTGTAAGAATATATCACATTTCCATTATCTATTAATTAAGGTGCATATACATTTATCCATATCCAATGAAGTTGCCTGGCCTTGTCTGGAAAACTATTAACAGGAAAAAATACCTCGTCATAAGATGGAAAAAGAGAATATTACAGATGTTGTAAAGGAGGAAATAGATGCCTGGCAGTCAAGAAAGTTAAAAGAAAAATATTTCGCCATATATATAGATGCTCTCTTTATTAATCTGAGAAGGAATACTGTGAAAAAGGAGGCACTGCATATAGCACTGGGAATAGATCAGGAAGGTAAAAAGGAAATACCTGGATTCTGGATCAATCCAA
>JBMFJL010000117.1:0-1874 GCA_049973735.1 Nanopusillaceae archaeon | reverse complement strand
ACGAAATTGAATACTTGACAGAATTAAAATGGATGAATCTGAATGAATGATCATAAGAGATATGGCTTGCTGAATTGCTTAGGATCGATTGATGAAATCATCTTGTATTTGAGTGCAAGGTTTCTCTCCGGCACACTGAATTATCAGAATGCACGAAAAGCGCTTATATGTGTATGTGTGTGAGGGAAACAGGCAAGCTCAATATCTCCGATAAAAATATAAGGGAGATGGTAATAATGTAGATTGAAAAAAGCCAGCTTGAAAATTTACATATGTGTCCAACCCCTTATCCAAGGATTGCTAGATTTTCCATAGAAATCCCAAATATGTGTAATCAAATTCTAATATTATCTTTTTATCTGAGAAGTTAAATGGCTATGTTAATGCCATTATCCTTGAAAACATTGAATCCATTATATCTTTGATCCCTGTCCTCTCTATTGCTAGATGCAATGAATCTGCTTTGTTGCTTACAATTTCAATGTAAGTGTTCGCACTAGCTGCTTTCAGTAAATATTTGTTATAATAAAATCCATTCAGATGGCCTGAATGATGCATCAAATGCAATGCATCGTTTGTAAATTTCTCAGGGATATGAAGTGAAAGGATGTACCTTCCAATCAAACTCATAGGACCACAACAATTACTTTTCTTCCAAGGTATTCTTTAGGGCAATCTATCTTAGCGCTGTTTCCAAATTTTGTAACAGTTCTTGTAAAATATCCGCTGATATTGTAGACCTCAAGATGGTTTTCATGGATGATGGGTATTTTTTCATAGTATATACAAAGTATATCCAAATAATAAATTTTTCTATCAAAATCATATTAATTATATTCAAAAAACTAAATTTTAATCATTCAGAGATACTGTATTTTAAAATTTTGATGCATAAATATATCCAGTTAACGTTTTTGGCTTTGTAGCATATTTATTATAAAATCTTTTAGGTTTAGTATATCTCACAGAAAATCCTGAATTCTTTAATTTTACTAATAAACTTTTATAACCATAATGGTATTCTATTTGTATTTGTAAGAATTTCCCTAGAATTGAATTATTTTCATTTAGTAAGTTGTATTCACATCCTTCACAGTCCATTTTTAATATTAAATCATTATCTAAATGAAATTCTTCGATCAAACTTTTCAAGGAATAAATTTTAATTTTCTTACCTTTTTCAAATGATTTTAACTCAGTCACGCCATTACTTTTGAAATTTTCATCTATTAATAATTCACCATCCTTACCATAACCAGCATTTACAAGTATAATTTTATTCTCTAAATTATTTTCCTTAACATTTCTTATAGCAAAATTAAATGAATATGGATATGGCTCTAAAGCAATTACTTTTTTAGCTCCATTTAAAGCAAAATAAATTGGTGAATCACCAATGTTTGCTCCTATATCAATCACGACTTTGTCTTTAACATTTAAAAATTTGTAATCTTGTCTAAAAAATATACCAATAATATCACCATTATTTGAATTATCTTCAGTTATAAATCCGTGAATAATTACCTCCATACCGTTGAAAAAAATTTTATCTTCATTAATGCATCTCAAAGCTTTATCAATAGAAATTCCACTATTAACTAAATCAGATAATGTACGTACAGCAGCTTGCGATAATTTTTTCTTACCTCCATCCCTTAAAACAACATTTATGATATCTTCTTTTCTATACATATTCCACATAACACTGATATAATTTTTATAAGTTGTTTTATATCTTTTGTAAACTTTTAAAATATTCATAATATCACTTATGAGTTTCCAATATTTAAATATTTCTGAAGAATAATACGACAAATGTCAGATTTATATATCATATTTTATTTCAATATTTTATGAATAAGGAGATTAAAAAA
>JBMFJL010000116.1:0-1920 GCA_049973735.1 Nanopusillaceae archaeon | reverse complement strand
ACTATTACTTATGGAAGATAATAACAAATTAGATCAAATATTAAATATAACAGCAACTTTCGCAAGTAGGTTTGAGGGGAGAGATCCTCAATTACTAAAAGAAAAAATGTATGAATACTTAAAAGAACATGAAGATTTAAGGAACAAACTTATAGGAAGTATTGAAGCATTAAGCAAAGAAAATATACCTGATGGAGTAAAAAGATATAAACATATAAAAAAGTATCTAGATTCTTTTATACATTCTTTATCACCACTTATATATCACTCATCTGTATTTATTAAAGTTAGAGAAAGTTTATATGAAAAAAACAAACAGACCTTGGATATTCCAGATGTATATTATGAAGCTATAGATGATGAACTACGATGGGGTATTACTCCCATATATACTTTATTAGAAGCCTCAAAAAATGGTTTATTAGGAATAACCAAGGAAGATATTATTAATCAATTAGAATCAGATAGAAATCTTAAAGAATGGTTTAAAATAAGTTATATAGAGAATTTAGATAAGGAAAGAAAATCAAAAATTAAAGAAGAAGGAGAAATTGATATATCATATAAAATTATAAGTGGGGTGCCTGAATTTTTAGAGGATTTAATGAGAATGACTTTAAAATATGAATTAGAAAAAGCAATAAAAGATGATAATATTGAAGATTTTGTAAACAGAATTGCTTCAGAATATTCGTTATTGACATCTAAAGAGAGAGATCTTAATAAAGAAGAAAAGTTATCAAAAGAAGTGGGAATGAGAATATATGAATATTTAAGAAATGCTTCAGGAAAATTTATAAAAATGTTAAATAAGTATGAATTTGAAGTGAGTATAGCCTATGCTACTATTGCCAATTCAATAGAAAAACACTCATATAAATATAGGAGTGATATACAAGAATTAAAAGATGCAGTTTCTAAATATAAACAATTAGTAGAGTTTCTTGGAGATATTGTAGACGGTCTGCCTTTTAGATACATTTGAAATCTATTTTTATAGTATTTTTAAATTTTGTTTAGATATTTTTTAATATTTGCTACTATGGGTTATTTCGAAACATAAAGGTAGTTAATAATTTATTCTAATAGATCTCTATTAGTTATAATAAATAGTGCAATTATAATTAATCTCGTATTTAGAATTTTTATATACAGGATAAATTCTCCCTATATGTAAAAATTCTAAATACATATAGTCAAAAATATAAAATATAATTTTACTTGATGTAGCATATAAATTTTTTTAAAATAGTTATTTTATGGATCTCTCGTTAGCATTGTCTTATTTTAAAGATATAATTGGCATTATAGCTCTGATATTTTCTGTTATATTCGGTATAATGCGAATACAGAAAACTTTGCAAGATAGCGTTTTAGTTTTCAAATATCCTTGGAGCTTATATTTAACAGAAAAAACTAAAGATGAAGTATATAATAAATTATATATAGAACCTCCTAAATATGTAGGGTTCTTGATTTTATCTATGATCATGTTTATTAGTAATCTAGTCTATTTTATTTTAGAAGATATGTTTTCTAAGTATCTTATTACACCTTATTCTACTATAATGATATCATTCTTCTATGCTATCACTCCAATATTTGGGTACACTTTATATTATGGTGAACCACTTATGGGCCTAATAAAATCTAGAAAATCAATTAAAGTAATTGTTCCAATACTCATTTCTATTATAATGATAATATTAATGATATATTTTCTTCAATTTAACTTTGTTTTATCAGCCTTGCTTTTAGGACTTGGTTTCTTTTTCGTATTTAATATATTCATAATTTTAGAAAGCATTAAACATAAGATATCTCGGTATATTATTATTCTTAATTTATTACTTGTCACAATAGTGTTTCTCTTTTTATTAATTATAACAATTGGTATTATTTCAAAAGGAGTAATCTATG
>JBMFJL010000115.1:0-1964 GCA_049973735.1 Nanopusillaceae archaeon | reverse complement strand
GGAAAAAATGGAAAATATTGAAAATTATTTAATAGAAATTGTAAAAAGATACCAACCTAAAGTACTAGAATTAAAATATAAAATAAACAAGTTTGCATTAAACTTGGAGGTTATTGATATTACAGAAAGAGTATATCGTGATAAGATAAAAGACAATGGACTAAAAAAGAAATTAGAAGAATTAAATAATAAGCTTAATATGTATAAATCGTACATAGAATTCCTTAAAGAAGTTGCAATACCTACAATATGTTTGATAGAATCAAACTATTAATAGAAGCTATTGTATTAATTTTTCCTACATAAATAATTTTTCTTGATATATAAAAGATTTATAAAACTTTCATATATTTACTACCTAATGGATGATACACTTATATAGATAAAATATTAAAAATATCAGCAGAATATTTGAATAAGATAACAAAAGGGAATCCGCCCCTGACAAGCGAAACAATGAAATCAAAATTAGAATATGAGAAAAAGTTAGGAATGTTAGAATATAGTGCTAGAAATTTAAAGGAAACTACTGAATCTTCTCGTCTCATGGGAGAACTAGTTTATAAACTTTTGCAACGACATTATGAAGTTTTATCAAATAAATTGAGTAAATATGCCGATTTAGAGAATAATAACACGAAATTTATTTTAGATTTGTTAGAAGCTGCTAGTAAAGAAGTTAAAGAACGTGTAAAAATGATTAATTTAGAAGAAAGAGTATTGCAAAATGTTGGAAATTCTACATCTAAAGAAATTTTACTCACATATGCTTCAAAATTATTAACAATAGCAGTACCTTATACTGGAGTATTACAAGCTTTGATGGATAATTTACCCGAAGCAAATAAATATATCCTACAATCTTTAGATAAAAAAATGAGAGATACAAAAAATTATTTAAAAAGAGAACTAAGCTTACTAGAGTTAAATAATACATCTAATGACAAAGGTATAGTTGATATGTATTTAACTAAATTACGTGCAGCAAAAGAGGTTGTAGGTTATTTAATTGAGTTAGCTTTATTAAATGAATTAAAAGAAGCAGCAAAACAAGGACCTAAAGGTTTAGAAAAGTATGCAAATATTCTTAGAGAACACTATGAAGTATTAGTATCTGGAGGAGATCTTGAGAAAATGGAAAATATTGTAAATGATTTAATAAAAACTGCAATGAAATATCTATCTAAGGAACCAGAGTTAAAACACGCAGTACAAGATTTTACGTCTGAATTAAAATATATTTCCAATATTGATAAATATATTAAATGTGATGAAGAATGTAGTAAAAGTATTGTAGGGGAATATTTAAAAGGTTTGAAATACGAATTACATAAAAAGGAACCATACATAAAATTCCTCGATAGAATTATGAATTAAAATTAAGCTATTAATAGAGGTATTAATATTTATTTTTTTATAAATTTTTTATAAATTTATTACTTTAATAAATAATGCATCTAAATTAGATGAATTATTAAAAAATCAGTAAAAGATATAAACTCATTAACGGGAGGAAAATTACATTTAACAGAGAAATTAGTAGAAGCACAATTAGAAAAATTAGATTTAAGGAAAGAACTAGAAGATACTCTTAAAATATTAAAATATCGTAATGATAAAGCTATACCAATTATTCATGGGTTATATCAAAATCTTGCATTAGTTATATCTAAATTTGAACTTAAAATATACAAACCATTTGAGTAAACATATTCTTATACAAAAGATGCAATAGATTATTTAGAAAAAACTCTTAGTAGTATAATCTTAGAACGTATAAAAACTGTTTTTCCATATGATCAGTTATTTAAAAATACAGAGAACTTTAAAGATGGAAGGGTTCTAGCCAATTATGCAATGGCTTTAGGAAATACAATAGCACTTCTTACCAGTGCATTAAATATAAAACAAGTTTTTTCCAATATAATAACTAAGCACGATATTATCAGATATATTGAAGAAAA
>JBMFJL010000114.1:0-1974 GCA_049973735.1 Nanopusillaceae archaeon | reverse complement strand
GATCTTCGATTGTTACATGACAAATTCCTATCTTATCAAAATATATAGAAGAAACCTTAGCACCTCTATTAAATAATACTTTCAATATTTTATTTTCTACTTCATCACATATATCTGTCATAATATATATTTATATTTACTATTTAAATAATTATAGCTTATGATTATTAAACTTAATATAATATCTTTGCTATATGAGAAATCAACAACCTTTTTATATAAAAATAAAAAGTTATAATTATATTATTTTTTATGTCTATAGATCACAGAAGAATTTATGGGGAACATTTAACACCTATTGAAGTATTTAAAGAATTTATCTTACCTGAAATTAAGGATGTTGTATATAATTATGTTTGGGTGGATTTGTTTGCTGGTAAAGGAAATTTAATACTACCAATATTAGAATTAATTCCAAAAGATAAAAGGGTAGAATTCTTTAAGAAACACATATTTTTATTTGATATACAGCAAGATATGGTTGAACAAGCTATTGAAAATGCGGGTAAGTATGGTATTCCTAGAGATATTGCTGAAAAAAATATAATTCAAAGAGATACTATAAAAGATTATCCTAAATTTTTACTTAATTTAGGATTATCTGTATATCATATAACTAACCCTCCTTATTTGTATATTGGATATATTAGAAAACATAAGGAGTTAGAACAATATTTAGAGTATTTTAAGGGGGATAATGAAGGATATCAGGATTTATATCAATTAGCTTTAATAAATGATCTTAGGTTTGGTATTAAGAAAATGATATATATTATTCCTTCCAATTTCTTATTTGGTTTTTCAGTATCAAATAAAATAAGAGATGATTTTCTAAAATATTATTATATCAAAAAGGCTATTATATTTGAGAGGAGGATATTTGAATATACGGGTACAAATGTTGTAATTTGTTTCTTTGAAAGAAAGAATATTTCTAAACATGAAACATTATCATTTGAGGGTATTAAGATAGATAAGGATATACAGAAGAAAATCTATACCTTAGATCCAAAAAATCATTATAGGGCGGGGAATGATTTTGAAGAATTTGTAGAAAATTATAGATCTTCTAAACCAGTAGGGGTAAAGTATTATTTGACTATTGAGGAAGTTGAGAGAAATAAAGGGAACTATGAGGTAGAAGTTATAGATGTAAATGATTATGATGGAAAACAATATAAAAAGAAGAAGATTTATGTAAATGAAGAGTTGTATAAAAATATTAAATCTAATATTTTATTTGTAAGGACTGTTGATACTGGGAGTAAGGATGGAAGAGTGGGACTTTATGTAATAAGAGATGTATTTGGTGTTGATGGAATAGTTGTATCTAAAGCAAAATATAGGACACATCCTATTCAAATATTCTTTGAACCAGAATTTACAGAAAGAGAACAGTTATTATTGAAGGATTATTTTAATATTGTTTTAGAATATTTTAGAGAGAAAACTGATAGTGAATTTATGACTACATATAAATATTCTGATAGTGATTATACTAGAAAATATCTAGGACTATCCCAGGTTAAGGAAATTATTGAAACATTTCCATGGTTGAGTTTGAATAATGAAGAAAAGGAATTATTTAAAAAATTGATAGAAAATAAAGATGCAGAAGGGATAATTGGATTTGTAAAAAGGAAGAATGGTAAAATAACTATAAAGGACTATTTATATAAACTATAAATTTATTATTCTGATATATCTTTATTATTTTTAGTAGAAAAGATAATATAGAGTTTAGTTATTTGTGCTAATATAATTAATATACCAATTAATAATACAAATTGTTCTACTGTCATTATGTATTATATGTAAAATAAGTTATTAAGATTAACACATACTAATAATTATGGTTAAGGTAAATGTTAATGTGGAGGTTGATGCGGAAGGTAATATGTATGGTATTGTTATTGGGAAGAGGATTGACTTCATACAGACTTCTAGAAGGTTATGGAATGCTGATAATAGGAA
>JBMFJL010000113.1:0-1975 GCA_049973735.1 Nanopusillaceae archaeon | reverse complement strand
ATCCTTTTTATATTCATCATCATCTTCTATACCTAAGATATCTCCTACCCTAATAACATCTTCTGTTTCTTCTTTCAAAGATTCATATAATCTTTCATAAAAGTCTTTTATTTGATCATTTAATTGATCTATATTAAACTTTGTTAAATACTCATGTAAAGAAATTATAATATCTTTTCTTTTTTCTTCAACATTTTCTAATTCTTGGAATAAAACACTAACTATTTTATTTAATAATCCTTCGTCCATGTTAAAATCTATCTTTCTATCTAATCCATCTACATATATGAATGAATTGCCATAACTGTATGGAAATATCTTTTTATTTAATTTATTTATAAAATCTAGAATTTCTTTCTTTTGATTTTCATCCAATGCGACTACAAGCTTTGCCTGAGATCCGGAAATATACAATATATTTGTGGTGTATGAATCTGCTATTTCTAGTATTTTTCTTGCGACATATGCAACAACAGCATCTATAAATCTAGATATAATATTAACTTTTTTTAGATATTTTCCTTCATTTTCAGAAAGTCCTTTCTTTCTCCTCATATAAGATAATAACATTTTATGCGTACCTACAAAGTCTATCGTTAAAATATATATAGATTTAGATCCATTACTATTAAATAATTTATAGTATAAATCTGCTAACATAGCTGTTATTTTTGAATGGAAAGCTAATGAAAAATAATTTTTATCACTATAACCAGAAGATTCGGGATAGAAATATAACCATTTATATAATATTGCTAATACAAGATCTGGATCCTCAGATTTTATTGCCATTTTTAGTTCTTTTAAAAATTTTTCTTGATATTTTTCTAACCACTCTCTTCTATAATCATCTAATTTCTTTTCTCCAAAGATATTATTACTATCCATGTTGGCTCCTATATCTAAAATTGAATATATCTTTATGTATCGTTCATTATTTGATAGTAAAGACCATGGATATACAATTTTTATTATATTAGATTCTTTTTCTTTTTCTTCATCTTCCAATCTGATTCCAGACGCTTCCCTATCAGCTCTATTTATAATTTCTAAACATTTGCATTTTTTACTATATATAGACTTTTCTATATCGTGATGATATAGTATTGCATGAGTAATTATATCATTTTCACCTGGATCTATATCATAAATTAAAACATCTTTTAGTTCTTCATATTTTTCTTTATCTCTATCTTTATTATACACATGTAAATTTCTTTTTCCAGTTTTGCTTATTATGGCTTTCCCTATATCATGTAACATAGCTGCAATAATATATCTTTTATAATTTACGTTAGTCATCATGATAATATTTTGAATACTATATAACCCATTAAAACTTCATTTTGGCTTTGTCCTAATTTTATTAATCTGCCTAAATATTTAAACTTTCTTTGTAAAGATATATAATTATAATTTCTATCAAAGGATCCTGTAACTTTTGATAATGCTCCAGTATATTTACCTAATCTCATAATAAAACCATTCTGTCTTACAAAATCAACCATATTTTTATCATATGAAGGATTATCAAAATTATAAGATCTAAATTTACTCATAAAATTATTGTAATAAGTCCTTATTTCATTTGGTAATTTATCAAAATATCCTAAATCATTTATCAATTTTATAATTTTTAGATTCCTTAATGTTGAGTATACCATTATATCATTTATCGTAATAGAATTACTTAATATTTCAATCTCTAATTTAAATTTTGTTCCTGGTTTTATAACCTCAATATCAAACATTCTTTTCATTTTCCCAATTATTACTTTTCCCATAGTCAAATCATTAGAATTTAAATAAGAGTCTCTAATAATTACATTCCTAAATGCTTCTTTTCTTTTTTCATCATCAATTTTCCATTTTTTATAATATTCAATAGCTGTAGATATAGCACCTTTTATTGATGAACCTGGGATAAAGGGTATCCCATTTCCATCTCTAATAAAATATTTATTGTCTAAATTAA
>JBMFJL010000112.1:0-2023 GCA_049973735.1 Nanopusillaceae archaeon | reverse complement strand
ATTGATTGCCACCATATAGTATTAGTTCTGTTTAAGTATTTCTTATTTTTATTATTTTATTATCTCATCTAGAATTGATACAAAAGTTTCTATTGGTTTGGATAGATCTTCTTTTAGAATTTTGTCTAGATAATCTATTGGGAAAGAGGTATTAATTAAATAATCATATGCAGAATTGGAAACATTTTTTAATTTATTTAAGATTTCAGCTTCTCTATTTTTACCAATATCAACAATTTCTTTTAATGTCTCATTATTTTTAATTCTTTCAATTAAAATATCTATAGACTCCTCTCCATATTTATTCCATAAGGTTTCACCTACTAATTCCGCGAACAGATATGATAAAGATTTCAATGAGGATGAAAATATTAATAGTTGATTTTCATCCATTTTATCTGTCATAGAATTTATAAAAGATCCATAAATATTTATATCAGAAAGATACCATTTCCAATCTACGTTATATGTAGAATCAGACATTTTCATAAATAAATAGGTAAATAGGTGAGTAAAAAATTCATGATTGAGTATGAAGAATGGATGACCTTTGTTAGTTTTTCCCATATACAATATCATTTCTTGTGTAGATGGCAATTTCTTTTCTAGGACTGAATGAAGATATTCATGTGTTATTGTTTTTGTTATTTGTTCTTCTATCCTCTTCTGAACATCTTTAATGCCTGATAGAGTATAATATATCATATTTGTCAATACGTAATTCTCTGGAATTGTAATGTATAAAGAATTTTCTACATTTTTTACGGTTGGAAAATTTAGATCTCTTATTTCTAATAGATTTTTAAATTTGTTGAAAGAAGCATACTTTTCTTTAAATAAATCTATTATCTCTTTTTCATCCGTTACTATTTTTATATTCTGTTCTGGTACTTCGAAAAAGTAATTTATACGATTAATTATTTTTTGAGTCCTGATCCAGCTACTTTCTACAATATCCTTAACTATATCATCTAATTTGGGTGCAGACATATAGTTATAATCACTCATCTATGATTACTATTTATTGAAATTTTATAAATTTTACTATAAAGGGATTTATATATAATATCTTTAATATATTCGGATCTATATTAAGTAGATTATATCTCAAGAATAAGTCTATTTTACGTTTATTGTTAAAAATTATTTGGCAAATATTATCTTGCTTATGCTATTACAATTAATAAAGTATATTAAACAATCTGTTAGAAATTTTATAAAAAGCATCTTAGAGAGATTTTAGGAATTAGTATAAGGAGATATATACTATCTATTATACAAGATGGGCAAAAAGGATCTGCTAAAAAAGCTTATGTTAAGCTCCATTAATTAGTTTTGTTCATAGATTTTAGATAGTAATTTTTTTAAAAATTTTGAAGTATCTATGGAATTGAATAGCTATATAGTAACTATACTCTGTTATTTTTTCATTAAAAATGCTCAAATTATATAAAAAGATCTTACTTAAAAATAATGTTCTCATTAATAATATACTCCTACTATTACTTTCAATATTAGAACTTACTCTTCTAGTGATTTCCTAGATAACATTTAGAACAGTATTTATGTATTAACTAAAGTTAATAATGAATTATAACAAATGAAAAATTAAAGAAAATATATGAAAAACTGCAAAATCATAACTAATAGATGCTATTTCTTGTTCTATAGTTTATAAGATTTTTTTGTATCATAAGATTAATGAAAGGTTTAATTTTAGCTGGAGGACACGGAACCAGGTTAAGACCTTTAACATACTCTACGCAAAAACAACTAATACCGGTGGCAAATAAACCAGTACTATTTTACGCTATAGAGGATATAATTAATGCTGGAATAAATGAAATTGGGATTATCACTGGACCTAATAGAGAACAGGTAATTGAAACGGTCAGCAAAGTAAATTGGAATACAAAAATAGAATTTATTCATCAGGGAGATCCGTTAGGAATTGCTCATGCCATATATATTGCAAAAGATTTTATAAAAAATGATAAATTTGTTGTATATCTCGGAGATAATA
>JBMFJL010000111.1:0-2029 GCA_049973735.1 Nanopusillaceae archaeon | reverse complement strand
TATTCGCTTTTTTCTAAAATTTGTAGATCTTCTAATTGTAAAAATTCATTTTTTATATAAAAATCTAATTCTCTTTCTAAAAATCCTTTTAAATCTTTATGAATGAAATAATCTGATGTATTCCTTCTAGTATATTTATATAAATGCTTTTCAATTATAGTTTTTTCCTCTCCTTCTTTTTCTTTTTCAAAAATTACTCTCACAGATTTTTCTTGAATTTTTTCTTGTAAAATTTTTATTATTTCTTCATTTATTTTTTCTTGTAAAACAGAATTTCCTTCCTTATATTTTTCTTCTTCTTCATCAGTTAAACCTCTATATTCAAAATATATATTTAATTCTTTATTTTTTTCATCAAAATCATATATTTTTTCATTTAAAACAAAAAATTTCTTTTCTGATGATTTTACATTACCTTTTTCTTCTTCTGCTTCAACAACTCTAAAATTAACTGTCAGCTCTTTCGCTTTAAAGGTGTATTTTCTGAAATATTCTGTAGTTTTTATATAATACTGATCTTTAGTAGCCCAATAAAGATAGATTTCTTCTCCATTATATGGTATAATATATTTTTCATTTTTACCATATCTTCTTTTACTTATAAAGTCCCCTTTATCATAATATCTTGAAAAGAAATTTATAAGATGATTATAAATCTCTTTTTCTAAATCTTCTGGAATTTTAATTTTCTCTAATTGTTCTTTTAAATTAATATATTCTTTACCTAGAGGAGTATTTTTAAATTCATCTTTTAATTGATCGTTTATAAACGCATTTTCTCCAAAGGTTTCTTTTATCTTTTCCTTTATTTGTTTAATTTTTTCTTCTATAATATGTTTATTTTCATCTTCTATTGACTTTAATTCAGTTTTTATTTTTTCAACTAATTCTTTTTCTATAAAATTTTCAATTTCTTTACGTTTATAATTCAATATTTTATAAATCCCAAAATCAAGATCTTCGTTTTCAAATTGGAAAATCTCTCTAAGTTTAGCTTTTAATTTTTCTTTCAAATCATCTTTAGGCATATTTTAAATATTCTGTAAAAATATTATTAAACCTTTAATTGATTAACTATTTATAGAGAAATAATTATATTAATAGAGAAATGTATCTTATATTTACTAGAAATAGTTTAAATCATGTTATTATTTTTAATTGTAAATAAAATACAATTTTTAATTATCTATGTTTAAAAAGACACTAATATTTAAAGGGGTAAGACTTAAAAAATAATATATAACATTTTTTAAGAAGAATTTGTTAGCCACAATTTAATAAAGTATAGATATTGTAAAGAATCAATAAAAAATAATAACAATTCTTATAAAAGAAAAATTATTATTCTCAGAAGAAGCATACTATTACTTTTATATTTATCTAAAGAAGAAATCGTATCTTATGATTTAAAATTAAATGATACTATGTTTTCTCATTTCTTAGAGATTAATTAATCTAAAGCATAAATCTAGATACTCTAATATTATAATATTTAATGTCTCAGTAAGGATATTAATTTAGTAGGTATATATTAAATCTTAAATTTCATTTACAAAATTGCTTATAACTAATAATCTTGAAAAATAACTATATTATGTAGTCTAATAATAAAAATCTCTTCTTATAGAATCACGGTAGATTTATAAAATATCCCGAATATAATTCTTAAATCTTTCTATTTCTTCTTTATTATCCGGTCTTAGATTTGAAAATGTTTCATCAGCGTCCTTAATTTTAGGAGAATCTTTAAACGAAACTACTATGAGATATTTTGGTTTGTATAATTCTCTATAGTCACTTATCTGCTTTGAGATTTTATTACTCCATTCATTGTATTCTTCTTCTTTACATTCTATTATGATGTTCTTATCATAGATTTTATCTAAAAGTGCTTGCGATCTTAGATAATATTCTATTTCTCCCTTTATAAAGACAATATCTGGTCTAACAGATATTTTTCTTCCAATAATTAGACTAGCCCCATGATATCCCTCGCTAGGTTGAAATTCAAACCAAAAAGTTGCAATAC
>JBMFJL010000110.1:0-2029 GCA_049973735.1 Nanopusillaceae archaeon | reverse complement strand
GCTATCATAAAAAAATAATATATATAAAGTTTTTTAAGATAAATATAATATGGTACAATTCAAGTACAGATCTCCAAATTTGTTGGAGTTAATATTGTTAGTAGGATTTTTTATAAATATGTTATTAGGTTTTCTTTTAATGTCTAAGAGTATACAATTACCTTTAGCAGCAGAAACAACTGCAGCAATCACAATTGTTGCTTTGTTTGCATGGTTGAATACTCTTTGGGTATCTGTGGTTGCAATAATACTTGAATATATAAGAAGAGAGATAGAAGAATTAAGGGAAGAATTAAAGAAATGATAGTTGCATTTGTACTTCTGAATATAAAACCAGGAAAAGAAGAAGAATTCATGAAGAAGTTAGAGAGTATGAAAGATGAAAAAGTTAAATTGGAAGAAGGATACTTAGTATATGGAGAATATGATGTTATAATAAAATTAAGAGCGGAAAATCTGCAAGATATTAGAGAATTTGTAATTAATAAAATAAGATCTTCAAATTATGTAGAAAAATCCATTACTCTAATCGTAGCTCCTTAAATTTTTAGTTTTAATTCTACTATATCTTTATCTTCCAATTCATAATTTAATCCTGCTCTTATAAACTTATCCTTTCTATATATTTTCGCATACACAAATTTGTCTATCCAACTCTCGTTTATTCTTTCGATAAAGTCCTTTACAGTAGATCCTTTTTCCAATAATATACAATGATCGGAGTCTACAGGTTTGACTCTTATTAATTCTAGTTTTTCAATAATTTTTTCTAGAATATTTTCTATTTTTATATCTTTAAAGTCATTGTAATCATTAAATATGACAATATAATTATATCCGTCGTTTAAATCAAATTCTACAATACCGGAGGAAAATTCATTAATTCTATTTATTTGATCTTCTACATTTTCTCTTTTTAATAATAAGATATAGAAGTCTGATAAAGATAGAATAGATCTAAATTTACTCTCAAATGTTGATGGAATTTCTACAAATTGAAAATATACACAGTTATAGAATATAGTTCCTACTGCAGGATATCTTGTAGAGTGTGGAATATCGTTTACTTCAACATTTGCATTTGTAAATTTTTTTAAGAAGTAACTTTTACCGCTATTTTCTACTCCTATTATACTTATCAGTAGATCTCCGCTTTTTTCAATTAATTTTATCCCAGAACCTTTTTTCTTAGCCTTGGCCTCTTCTATCATTCTTCTATATTTCGAAATTTCCTTATTTATCCATCCAATCAAATTTTGAGCTCCTTTATGTTTCGGAGCATATTTTAACATTTCATATAAATATTTTAATTTTTCTTCTGGAGTTTTTGCATTTTCAAACTTATCCTTTGCAGCATAAAATTCAGGACCAGCATTAGTTACCATAATATATGTAATCTTTTATTAGAATAAAAAATTACTGGTATCTTTAAAGATTTCAAAACTTTTCTAAGCTGTTTATCTTGAGTAAATACTATATATTTATCGGATAAAGCTACATTTACAATTAATCTATCTGTTCTTTCATTGTTTTTACCAGTATCAATTACTAAAATATTTTTACTTTTAATATAATTTAAAACAAGATTATATATTTTTCTCCATTTTTCAGATTTTGAAGTTTTTATCTTGTTCTCTATTTCTATTATATTTTTTCTTAAAGTATAAAAGTTTTCATAAAGTATATTATTTTTTTCAAGAAACTGCTTTAATTCTTCAATTACATCAAAATTTTCATAAAATGGTATGAAAAATACATTACTGTCTATAAGTATCTTATATTTATTCATTTAGTAGATTTCCTATAGCATATATTTTCCACCTTTTATCTATCTTCTTCAATATCAGTACTCTATCATTTTTATTACCCAATATTGGTTTAGATAATTTTACCGTTATTATATTTCCTTTTTCGATGCTTTTTATAGTTCCCAATGATACTATATTGTATATGGCTACAGCAATTTCTTCTCCTCTGTTTAATTCTGGTGCCTTTTCAAAAAGTTCTCTTATAACCTGATATTTAACCT
>JBMFJL010000109.1:0-2031 GCA_049973735.1 Nanopusillaceae archaeon | reverse complement strand
GTTTGTAAATTTCTTCAGGCGGCAGATTATAATTTGAATTAATTTTATTGTTGGAATTCAAAGTATCCGTCATTTCCTTCACCCCCTTAGCTCAATTCTTGATTTTCCATTCCTGGAACCATCCATTTTTCTCACTTTAATTGGTATTGATGAACAATTAAACATGGAGAATAGAATATTTATATTTTAGCTCATATCTTCTTGCTTATCTTGCTTAAAATTTAGAAGAGGTTTGCGGAAACAGAATAGTTATATGTTATAATTATTCTGTGTGATAATTAATATGTGAATGTTACTTATCTTCCTCATCTATTTTTTTTACATATTTAATTTTATTTTTTTCCTTAATTTTATTTATTATTTCATTTACTAAATTTTCTGGAACTGCTTCAATAAAAGGAATTACTATATCATTTTCTATACTTTTAAAAATATTAGATATTCCATCTTCAGTTTCAGAAATTAGTGCTAAACTACCTATTGGAATAACCGATACCTTTTCAGGATTATTGTACCAAATTTTCTTAACAAAATCATCATTATATAAAGTATCTGAAAATTTATTAATATTTAAAGGTGAAATTTTCTTTGATAATTTTTTATTTTTCTTTGAATAATATTTAATAATATCTTTTATAAATTTGTATTCTGGACCAGTTAAATAAAACAATAATACTTTTTTATCTTTTATACTTTCTTCATCTGAAAAATCTTTAGCAATAGTGATTTTGTAAATAATTTTGTGTTCAATATTAAATAATTTAATTTTTATATAACGTAACTCATCAAGTATCTGATATACATAATTTTTCTTATCTTTTTGCTCCCATAAAGCATCAACTAAATCCATCTCAAATATTTCAGTATCGAAAAATATATGAGGCATACCCCACCTATCTTCAGATTTAAGAAAATATACTATAAATGCCTCTGCTTTAATTGGCTTTTTCATTATTCCGGAAAATTTTAATATGTATTTATTTTCAATTGCTTCTTTTAAAATATTCTCGAATGGATTTTCTTTTTGTATATTTTCGTTTAGAATACTTTTTATCAATATACCATCAGATTCCCTGAAAAAACTTTTATTCCATAACTGAATAGTTTCACATTTAAAATCAAAAGTTTCATAAAAAGTATTATTAACTTTTGAAATTAAACTAACCCATTCATCGATATTTAATTTTTTTTCGTTTTCATTTAGCCAAATTGAAACAGGCATATTTTATCACCTAAACCTATACATATTATCTATATCTTTTTTACTGTATACTTTTATATTTACACCGAAAATAGTTTGTATAGGTCCTTTATTTTCTCCTTTTGTACTTCTTTCTCTCAAATTGTTATTAGAGTCTATTATAAATCTGCTATGGCCCAAACCATTTTCTGCATATATATAATAATGAGTTGGTCTTGAAGTATTTTTATCTAATCCACTAATTTGTAAAAATTCATCCCATTTTTGATTTAAAATTTTAGCTGTATTTTCTAATTGAAACTTTCCATATTCGGTATATTTTTGTTTTCTTTCCATAATGGCTGTTTCACCTGATTCATAAACTATAAAACAATCCGACCTTTTAAAATTTACTTTTTTTTCGTCAGTTTGAAAGATATTATTGAACTTGGGATCATCTAGATCAATAATTTCTTTTGGATTTCCTGTTTCAATTATTGGAACTTTGTCACCTTGGCAAGTTAATATCAAAAATATTCCCCCTTTTCCCACCTCACGGGTGTCCGGGATGCTCCTTCTTCCAGCGCTCTATCTTCTCTTTAATTGCTTCTCTCACAAAATCTTGAATTGTAATCCATTTATCATCTATTTTCATTATTTCATTTATTTCTTTCATAAGCCCCTCAGGAATTTGCAATGTTATTTTTGGTTTAGTTTTAACCATATGTAGAATGAGATAAAAGGAAATATTTAAATAGTTGTATGTATATATACTTCTATAGAAGTTTAAAAGTGAGATATATGAGTGTTAAATTAACTTTAGTAGTTCCTTTAGAGCTTGAGAAGGAAAT
>JBMFJL010000108.1:0-2041 GCA_049973735.1 Nanopusillaceae archaeon | reverse complement strand
GATTAATTAATTTAAATGATATACCAAATGCTGTTGTAGGTTCTTTTTATACAGGATATGTTTATATACCACAATCATGTCAACAGGTATTTATTGATTATCCATGGCATGAAGTAATTAGGTTATATATATCTTTTGTAAATAAAACAGGTCAACCAGATTATATATTTTTAGCAGCAGATCCTTATTGTAGTTATGATAATATGACATGTCCTACTGGTATATATAATGATGTAGAAAATGTAAGTGGAGTTATTGTTGGTAAACAATGTCCATTAGTATATTTAATTGGGGAAAATATATATTCTTGGGGAATGTATCAATTTAATATAACAAAATGGGCTATATATGATAGGGATCCAAATACTCCATATATAAAAGTATCTGCTGCATATTGGGATCCTCATATAGGAAGTAATGGAGTTGCAATGGCTAGAGTATATTGTATAACAAACAATGGTGAAAAATTAGAATTAAATGCATTCTTATTCCAAGAACAAAAAAAATACATTAGCTTAGGATATTCTGTTCCACCGGGAGTAAATACATATGTATTTGACTTCTATTATCCAACAGATGTAGAATATGTTGGGGGATATCTTGTTGCTGTATTAAGAGTATGGTAAAAAACATAAACAAATTTATTTTTTTAATATTCCTAATATTATTTTTTATCTTTTCTATCTTATCAAATTTTAATTCATATATCTTAATCTTTGGTTCAATCTATTTATTCATTTTATTCTTCCTATTGAAATATACTAAAAGAAATACAATAAAAGTATTATATTTACTATTAATTTTCCAAGTTTTTAGCTTAATATATTTTAAAGATTTTATTGGAGGTTTATTTACAAATTATATCTACTTTTATTTATTTTATTTTTTATCCGGATTCTATATAATAGAAAGAAGATCTTATTTCTCTAAAAAATCTTTTTTAATTTTTATTTTCTTATTAATTTATTATTTATTTATTTATTTTCTAGAAACTATTTTTCAAATGATCAATGGAGACATCGATGTTTCACTACCAAAATTTATTATATATCTTTTTAATATTTTATCCAAAAATATGCATCTATTTTTTATTTTTTATATTTTTGCTTTCTTTTTAACAGTTCCTTTCTTATTCTATATTGATATAAATGATAAAGAGGAAATAGATATAAAAAAGATAAATAAAATAGATAAATATAAAAAATATATATTTTTAATTATTTTCTTAATAATTTCAATTCAAATTATTTTTTCTATCTATTATACTTATATCTATTTCTACTCTAATAATTGGAAATATTATCCTACAATCTCTTTATTTTTTATTTCTATATTCGAATTTATAATTTTCTTTTTAATATTTAAAAAAATAAATAAAAAAATTGAGAATTTTACTATATATTTTTTGCTTATTTTATTGTCTCTAATAATCCTTTTTGGAGAATTTTATATGATATTTCAAGATTATTATTCATTTTTCTTTCATACTAGAATTCTTCAGTCTTTTTTTATGTTTTTTGCAGGAATTCATTATGGTTTATATAGAAAATATCCAAATCCTTTGAAAAAGTCCTTAGGAATAACAATAGGTATAATATTCTTTATTCAATTAATTTTAGGAGAATTGCTAGAGTTTGCAATATTTGGTATTCCTCCAAATTTAGATAGTTTTATTATACCATTATTCTATACTCCAAATATTAATTTAATTTTATCAATAATACATGGTATTTTAATGACAATCTTAATATTAATCTTTTTATATTTTCATTCGATAATATAATAATGAAGAATCAGGCAGAGATTGTATATGTAATTTTATTTTTGGCTTTAATAATAATTGTAATACTATTAACATTTTATTCCCTTTCATTTCAATATAGGCAAAATCAAGTTTTTGTAAGATATACATCTTCAGTAACCCTTTCAAATTATCTTTTAGGCTATTTATATACATCTTTAATTCAACAAGGATATAGTAATTCTTATCTTGCAGGAATAACTTCTTGGAATGATTCTTTTTGGGCATCTGTGCCAATAG
>JBMFJL010000107.1:0-2107 GCA_049973735.1 Nanopusillaceae archaeon | reverse complement strand
GATTCAGCCAGTTGGGTTTAGATTTAAACCTTAAATACATTTTCTTAAAGTTTAATATATAGGAATAAAAAAGCTTAGCTGTAGATTTCAGGTTCTTGGTCAAGATTTTCTTAGCATATAAACGCATTTTTAATTCCTCCTAAATTGGGACTTCCACCTAATAATATTTTCGAAAGGTATTTTAATCTTAGTTTTATATTCATTCTCTATGAAACTCTGAATAGATTTAAAATCCCCTCTTTTAGCTATATTCAAACCCACATCCTTTGAAATTTCCAATGCTCTGTTATCAATAGCTATTATTAAGGACCTTTTCAACTTTTGAATAGCCCTTATACCAGCATGCAATCTTGTACCAATATAATCTACTTCATTATTCTCTAATATTTTATCAAGAGACTTTAGTTTTGGAGGAATTATTTTAATTCTACTTTTATCTTTAATATTTAAACTATTCAGATAATCTAAGTCTCCCACACCCTGAATAAATAAGTAAACGGTATCGTAGTATTTTAATAACATATTAACTAGTTTTTCATCTGAAAATGGATCTTTATTGTAATCTGTTAATGTTGTTATTACATCTTGACTCTTTATAGTAGGAATTTTAGAACAATGTTCTTCTGTAATACTCCAGAGTGAAGGGCACGAGGTATTAATCACATTATGAATTCCAATATTTTTTAACATTTGCACTGTATAGCTGTCTCTTACAGAATGTATAACATTCCTTGATAGTAATTTTTTTAAAAGAAGAGTTGTATATAAATTAGGTTTTTTCTGATATTGCCACCATCCCACACCAAGTAGAACTAAGTTATTAACAAAAAAAATATCCTTTAATGAAAATCCAATTTGTTTATATTTATTCATTTCACTTGATAAGCTATTTGTACCACCTAAAAAAACATATTCTGATTCTTTCATATATTTTATTGATTGTAAGCCAAATTTTTCTGCATATTGTAGACGGTATATAAAGTAATCTTCAAACAATTCATCTAAAATTTGATAAACAGCTTCCATAATAATTTGGTTGCCTAAATTGTAATCACAAATTGTTGTATCAAGTACAGATATAGTTTTCACTTTAATTTTCCTCCTAGTTTAATTTATAATTTTTCCTTAAAAAGAAAGAATAATTAACAATCTTGAATAAGCGAATTGTTTTCCTACTAAATAATAAAGAAAAATAACTTACTATACTGTAAGATAAAATTGCAGATAATACTGCACCTGATATTCCCATCTTGGGAATAAATATTAAATTTAAAGTAAAGCTCACTATTGCTCCTGTCAACGCTCTATAGAACGAAAACTTTTGTAAATTTTCAGCTAATAACCACTGAAATGTAGCAAAACCTATATATATAAATACTATAGTCCATATATAGAATTTTAATAAATTCCCTGCCTCTGCATATCTTCTCCCAAACAAAATATCCACTATATTTTGACTAAAAATAGAAAAAATTAATGATATAAATATAGAAAGCCAAATCAATAAAGAAAATAACTTTCTTAGTCTTCTATAGTATTCCTCTTCACTTACTTTTTTAGCATTCACAATCGCCGGAAAAACAGATTGAGTTATAACCATAGGAATGAAATACCATACTTCTGTCAAAGTTTTAACCACAGAGTATAGTCCTACTTCTCTATCTCCAAGCAAGTTTTTAATTATAATCTGGTCTATTCTCATATAAACTGCTAAGGCTAAACTACTCAAAAGCAAAGGCCAACTATCTTTTAAAAGTATTTTTGCAGTATCTCTGTTAAAATATCCCAAAAAACTTGATGAGTTCTGAAATTTATAAATCCACCACGAAAAAACAGCAAGAGAAACAGCGTCAAATAAACTGACCAAAACAAACCATACAAGGTCTGCTTTCACCAAGATAAAATAGATTTTAAGTGAAGATGATATTATAAGCTGAATTATTCGTCTTACTGTTATATACTTAGCCTGAACCGTCGCTTGATAATAAAAATCTATTACCTCAAAACTCTGAAATATTAGCCCTGCTGCTATTATAGAAATGTAAATAAAAGTTTCAAATTTATCTGCCGTTATGTAAGCAGCAACAACTACTATTAAGAATGTTAT
>JBMFJL010000106.1:0-2153 GCA_049973735.1 Nanopusillaceae archaeon | reverse complement strand
CTCATTCATATATAATATGTATCTGTATTTTATCTGTTATGAATTATAAGTAGTAACATTTTTTAAAAAAGTGTGGAAATACAAAAATAGGTATTTATAAATCCATTTTATAGGAGAAATTAATAATTTAATCAACATAAGTAAATAGTAGTCTGTGTTTATAAAATCAAATTTATTTATAAATCGGATCTTAACTTATTTTTATGTTATGGAAATAAGAAAAATTTTTAAATATTTTCAATAATAATATAATATGGCAAAAAAGAATAAAGAAAGAATTCCGCCTATAATTGGAGGCCCAATTTTTTTAGGAATAGCCTTAATATTTGCTTTTAACGGGAATCTAATATTATCATTAATATTTGGTATAATAGCAGGATATCTACTATTGGAAGCATCAATAGAACTTTATAGAGAATGGAAAAAGCTAAGTTATTATTATTGAAATATAGTTAAATTTATGTGTTAAATTTATGTAAATATAATGCGAAAGAATTACAAATGTTCTGTAATTTGTAGATTGTTGAAAAGTAAGAATAATTCTAAGAAAGATGACAAATAAAAAGATATCACTCTACGACATTATTCTAGATATATTAGCTTTTATTGCCATACTATTATTTATATATTTTGCTCTTTGTATTAACCAATTAAATACTTTACAACAAAATTATAACAAGCTTCAAACGGAATTACAAACATATCAGCAATTAGTCCAACAGCTAAACCAAACCAATCAAAATTTAACACAACAATTACTAATGTTAGAAGAGAAAGTTTATATTTATAATCAAACAATACAAAACTTAACTGAAGAACTTAAAGAATATAACAATGTTTCTTATACTTTAAATTATATAACCAATGAAGTAAATACAATAAACTATAAGCTGGAAAATGTATACAATATGTTATGGATTAATTTATCAGTAAATATTGCGGTTTCTATTGCTTTTTCTGTATCTTTATATTTTATTTTAAAGCTAAAAGCTCTTATCTATAAAGAAAAAGAAGAAAATAAAAAATAATAATTTTTCATATATGATAGTTAAAAAAAGGATAATGATAAAAATTAGCAATGAAATATCTATTGAAAAAATATAAGAATACAAATTATATATTTTTTAACTCTCTTTATGTCACTATAATGTATTGAAATTATTAATTTAAATGTCTTCAGTTTTAAATAATCTTCATAATCTCCTACTATATATCCTTCAATTTTAACCTTAGATTATTTCAAATTTTTAGTCTTACTTACTATGAGATCTTTATAATTTCTTAGCCATGATTGTATTAAAATTTTGTTATATAATATATTTACATTTTATAATTTCTTGTTGGCTTTTTATTGATATACTAACTTTTATATATATTTTTTCAATCTATATTAAATGTGTGCTTTTAGTAAAGCAATCAAGTATATTTTCTATGGAACAACACTTTCTATTATATCCTCATTGATATATATGACAGTGTTTTTTATTATATTTTTATATTCTAATGCAAGTAATATAAATAATATTGGATTAACATATATAGAAGCTGTTTATATGTATCTTGCATTATTACTCTTGTACTTTATAGGATTTATAGTAAATATCTATGGTTATGTTTTGCTTTACACAGCAATATATGATTATAATAAAGAGAAGCATATTGGATCTCCCTGGGCTGCGATAATTAGCCTTTATTTACCAATAATTGGATACTTTCTTTTATATGGAATATTCAAAAATTTAAACCCAAAGCTAAGAACTCCAGCAAAATTATTAATAATACCAATACTAATTATGTTTTCATCTATTTTTATAGTAATCTCTTTACTATTTGTATCTGAAAACATCGCGTTTTTGTCATTTATTCTAACTATTATAGTCTCATTAGTACTAATTGTTATAGCGTGGGGTATAATGTATGAAAGAGCCAAAAAACTAAATTTATAAATAATAGAAATAAAATTAGCGTGTTTTTAGTTAAAAAGTATAATTATTATTCCGAATATTTTAACTATATATTATGGCTAACTATATTGAAATACTTGGAGAAGAAATAAATCCGGATATAGAAAAAGTTGGTGGTAAATCCCTTCCATTATTTAAATTATTCAATAAATTCAATATATCTAAAGGATTTGTAATTACTACAGATGT
>JBMFJL010000105.1:0-2168 GCA_049973735.1 Nanopusillaceae archaeon | reverse complement strand
CTGTTATTAATTTTATTTTTAATCTTTTCCGCAACCTTGTTGAATAAATCTTCTAAACTCCCATCAATGTATTTTTCTATTTTTATATCTCCGCTTGCAGTATAATCACATCTTCTAAGAATGCCTAAAAATACAAAGAAATCGTAATAGTTTTCATCTTTAATTTCGAACATTTCACAATATTTTGGAATATCATCATCATGATTCTCTATGGCCCTTTTTAAATTTTCCAGATTTTCAAAATTTCCTTCCATTCCATTTTTTATTTGATTTAGTGCATCGGAAATAATTCCTGAATTTATTTTATTATTAATATAATCAATTAGGTCATTTACCAATCTTTTTACAAAATCTTTATTATTATATAGAAAATCAATATAATCCACGATATCGGGGTAATCTTGAATAATCTCCATTATGTTTTTTTCATTTATATAGTAATTATTATAATGATGAAGAAGTACAGCAGTTCGAATCTGTTTATCATCTTCTGAATTGTTTAGAAGAAAACAACTCCACAATATTGAAAGGATTTCATGGTCTATTTCTTTTTTAGTTTTATCATTCTTTAGTTTATCATTTAGTATAGAGTCTTTCAATGATCTTTCATCTTCCTTAAAAACCTTTCTTTGAAAGTGACGATTGACCTTCCCAAGGTCATGAATAAAGATGGCTTTCGCAAGTTGGCTATAGAATTTTTTATAATTATAATCTATATTTTTTTCATTATTATTAACATAATTTATGAATATATCCAATTGTTTTAAGGCTTCCAATATATGATCTTTAAGCAGGTAATTTTCATGATTTGAATTTTTGGCCCTTAAAACATCAATTTCTTTCATTATAACCACCCATAAGGATTCACAATTTTGAATTTTATCTTATCATCAATTTTATATTCTTCTACATCAAGTTTATCATTCAAATAAATCACATAGTCTGATCTGGTGTATAATACAACTTTAAAATCTACATTTTGTTCTGTGTCTTTAAAAATTTCACTTTTATGTTTTATATATCCTTTTTTATTTTTAAATACGACTTTTATTGGAATAGTATAAACTGGATATTTTTTATTCTTTAATTTAATTTCATCTATAATATACGTCGGAAATGTAAGCCAAATTGTTTCTTCAACAGATTTTATTTCTATTGGCTCTATTTCTTTAACATTCTCTTTCTCTATAAAAATTATATCTTCACTCCTTCCTAATGAAAGCACTTTTTTAGGATGTTCTAAACTATTTTTAATACAATCTATCATATGTTCATCCCCCCGAATAAAAATATACAAATGTCCATTGAATAATTCTTGCTGATAGACAGGTGTACGTTGAGATGCGATGCCTTCACCGTATAAAGGAAGCCACATATTTCCCCTTAATTTTCCATCATTTCTGTTTATCCATACCCCATCCACGTTTACTCCTAATTCTCCTTTTATCAAACTTTGATAATTCCAAAAAACACTTTCGAAGCCACCGTGAACACTTACCTTTAGATTCCACCACTCTTCTAATTTTTTATTTCCATACCAGTCGTCACAGGCATTCTGTAACATCCCAATTATCGTAGATTTTGGTGGCAATGGGTAAGTTTGGGCATAGTAAAAAGTAAATGGATTTCTGTATTGAGCAAATGGTTGGAATATTTTTAAAAAAAGAGTTTTTTCTTGCATTTTATCTCCTTTATTGATTTTGTATTTTTACCTCTATCTCTGGAGAGTGGGCCAGTATTATTCTTTTGTTTGTATTATTATCATCTAAAAATCTTTCTATTTTATTTATTATATCAAGTATCTCATCTTCTTTTAGTTGTTTTTTCTCTAGTTCATTAAATGCACTCAATATTTCAAATACAGGTTTATTAAATTTAACAATTCTCCTATTGATTTTTACTACATTGTCTGTTGTCACAGTTTCTTCCTCATAAATCTCTTCATATTCATTTGTTAGAAGAATCTTATCTTTAAAAGATAGATATGGATGATTGTTATAAAGCCCAAGAATAAGCAGTTTTGGTGTGAGATCTTCTTGTCTTCCTTTAATATCTCTTTTAAGATATAAAATAGATTTTATAAGTTGTATAATTCTTTCTTGCTTTTTGTTTTTATCTTTTAAAGAAAAATTAATCATGTATAATTTTTCAACTTCCTCTATACTTAC
>JBMFJL010000104.1:0-2184 GCA_049973735.1 Nanopusillaceae archaeon | reverse complement strand
ATAATAACCAAGCCCATCCCCTTGCTGCCATTGCAGTTGCCTTCATTTCTTTTACAAATCTTTCAAATGATCCAAAATCTTTATCTATCTGTGTTCCCAATGCCCCACCAGGCTTTCCCCCTTCACCTCCCAAATGCCCAAAATATATTTCATGATTTATCATTCCATTAAATGCTCTAGTCCATTCAACTTTTAATGCTCTTATCAAAGAATATGTTGGATTTGCTGCATTATATTCTTCCTCTGCAAGATTTTCTAATTTTTGGTTTATTTCATTAAATTTCTTTACATAACCTTCATATATTTTTATATGCTCTTCTACAGTCTTTGTTGATATTCCTTTCATCTGAAAAATCTGTGGTCTTTCCTTCTTAAAATCTACAGGTTTTCTTTCTGGTATTCTCATAATTTTATAATGGTGTTATATATTTAAAAGATTGTGGCAGGATGTCTATAACAAATTGAAAAATAATTATGGGTAAAAAACAAAGTTGGCCTTTTATGCTCCCCTTAGTTCTCTAATTGCTAATCTTATATCCTCTTCATGTACAGTTTTTCTTCCAGCGTGTTTTGCTAATTCTACTGCTCTTTCAGCAATTCTTTCTGCAACAGCTAATACCGATTCTGCCATTGCCATTTTTGCATCTTGTCCTACCCTAGATGCACCTGCCTTCTTTAGGATTCTTTGCAATGGTGCTAATGGAATTACAGTTTTTCTCTTTGCCATAATTATATTATTCATTATTGGATATAAAAATCTTTTGGTTTTAACACCAAATGTAATATATTTTAACAAATCTTAAACTCATACCCCATATATATTAGTCCATCAGGTCATAAACTCTATCACCAATGTAAAAAGTTGTTTCAAACTGAACTACTATTCCTCCGGATTTTTCAGTTAAAATCGAAAACTCTTTAATATTACCATTTCTTTTTAGATATTCTATAGCAATATTTAAGTTTATCTTGTCCTTATACTCCTTATATAACCATCTATAAGCAAAGGGCAATGTTTTATACTTTTTATATATTTCATAAAAAAATTTTCTTACATTTGGGTCTCTTATGGGTTTATCTGATATTATTTCATATATTCCAGATGATTTATCATCCTTTACATATCCTACACCATTTGTAGCAAAAATTTCAACAGCAAATATACCTTCCTTTAATTTCTCTTTTGACTTATTATTATAATTTGGTATTGTTGGAGAAGAATGCAAAATATATTGTTCTATGCCATGTCCAGATAGATTATATATGGGTTTGAATCCTTTAGAATATAAAGTTTTTTCTACTATATCTCCAATCTCCCAAACTTCTATATCTTTTTTTACAAGTTTTTTTGCATTGTTAAATGCTTCATATGCAGCATCTATGAGTTCTTTATACTTATTATCTCCAACT
This sequence comes from Nanopusillaceae archaeon, assembly GCA_049973735.1. Lineage (GTDB taxonomy): Archaea > Nanobdellota > Nanobdellia > Nanobdellales > Nanobdellaceae > Nanobdella. The sequence continues at coordinate 774 of JBMFJL010000104.1, read as the reverse complement.
TCTACCGTAAATGCTGTATCTATACAATACCCATTTATTTGTGTGCCAAAATCAAACTTAACAACATCCCCTTCCTTTAATACTGTATTGTCATTTATATTGGGTGTATAGTGCGCAGCAACATTATTGATTGATATATTTATTGGAAATGCCGGAAATCCTCCCAGGTCAATTATCTTTTGTTCAACAGTTTCTACGATATCCAATATTTTCTCGCCGGGTTTTAACAATTTTAATGCAAGTTCTCTTGCTCTTTTAGTTATTTCCGCAGCTTTTTTTAAATCTTCAAGCATTTTTTATTTTCTTTATAGATGTTTCACTTTCCAATCTATCTAAAAATTCCTTATTAGCATCACTAATCTTTATAGATATTATTTCGCTACTTTTATCTTTTAAAAATTCTACTATTCTATCAAATAGCTCTTTTCTAGTTTTTATTATCAATAAATCTTCTACTTTTTCTTTTATCTGATCATTTTCTATATATAATGTATTTACTTCCTTTATATTAACATTTAATGCCAGTCTTTTTTCTATTAAACTCTTCCCGATGTTTTTTCCATCTCCATGATTTACATATGCAAAAACTAATATCATAATAATATATCATCAATATATCTATATAATTCTTTCCAATCAAGATATACTTTCTTCAGTGTTAAATTTGTGGGATCTGCAGGATATGGTTTTGGTTCAATCTTATATATAAAAACTTTATCCATCAGTTCAAGTGGAAATAAATTATAGCCTACGGATATTAAAAATGTAATCATC
>JBMFJL010000103.1:0-2240 GCA_049973735.1 Nanopusillaceae archaeon | reverse complement strand
GTTTATATTTAACTTCTTTTGGATCAAGTGATCCATATACTAAACCAAATACTGCATTCTTATTTATTGTAGCAGTCATTGCATCATAACTTTCAATACCAGTTAATTGTTTTGATAGAAGCATTTTTTCTCTTGCTTCTTTTTTTGCTTCTTCAGAATGTAATGCATGTGCAACTACAGTATCAACTAAATATAAACCATTTGCTATTTGAAAATTGCAATATTTATCATCTTCTACACTAAAATCATACATAGTTACATTATTTACTTCTTCATAAATAAATGCGGATGCAGGAATTAATGCAACATTACTATTTAATAATTTGCAATTTTGTACAAGAGATGATTCAACAAGAAAATAGAAGTTATTAATATCCCTTAAGATTTTTTTAGGTGTTGCTTTTTCAATTTTATTTTTGCGCATATTATATACTAATATTGAATGATCATTACTTACAATAAAACTTTTATTCTCTCTTAAGTTTACTTTATAAAAATTCGCTTCTTCATTATATGTTATTTTAAATCCACTTAAACCAAAATGTATATAAAACTCTGTTACTTTTTGTTCTTTAACATTACCTGCATTATCAATAGTCTTTATATATACTTCTGCATTACTTATAGGTTTATATATAAGAGTATTTATTTTTTTACGCTTCTTATCTACTTTTGTATTAACAAGTTTAAATAATGCATTCGGTACTTGATTTAATGCATAAACTAAAACATCTTTCTGTTCTGTTAAATTCATTATATAGTGATGTTTAACAAAAAAATAATAGTATTTTAAATTATACTCGTTAATTTTAGTTTGTTTCAATTAATATTATTCTTGATCATCTTCATCATTAGTATCATTTTCTTCATCATCATAATCTTCATTTGGTATTTCTTTAAAATCAAATTTAATATCTACTATATTATCATTTTCAAGTTTTATCATACCATTATAATGTTCTTCACAATCCTCATATCTCTCAAAAACATAAATTTCAATTGTTTTTTCTATCGAAATAATATCATTATTTTGAATCGTTTTAGAAGTTATTTTCATTTTCCTTATTGAATCGGAATACTCTTTTTCAAATTCAATTTCAAAATCATTAGAATTTGTAGTAGCTATTAATGCATTATATAGATTAAATAATTCAAAATTATTCATAAAATTGAATATTTGTTCATTGTTTTCTTTTAAAGCTTGTTCTAAACTCATAAAAAATAATTTAATATGTTTTTAAGAATTAATCACTTTAAAATGTGATATATATTCGTAACTATCATGAAATTCAAATTCATAATCTTTACCATTATCATCAACATAAATTGTGAATTCAATATCAAATTTTTGATCACAATCTTCTTCATAAAATAAATCATCGACTTCGTCTGGATAAAATTCAGCTAAATTATCCATAATTAATTTTATAGTAATATTACCTTCCTCTTTAATAAATATACCTCCTTCAGTAAGAGCATTATAATGATTAACTAAATAGCCTATTGGCCCCATTAATTTGTAATTGTTAATAACTTCTGCTAGCTTAACAATTTCGCTAAACATAAAAAATAATTTAATATGTTTTTAAAATTTACTAACAATTATTCAAAATAGAAAACATTATCATTAGGATTATACCAAACTGTACCATAACCAGCCCAATCAAAAATTATTTCTAATATAGCACCTTCATCTTTTTTAAAATTTACTTTTTTCTTACCTGCATTAATTATTACAATACCATTTTCTTTTTTGCAATAATGAATAGAATCTTTTTCATAATCAATATCTTTAAATAAATTATCTAAATTTTTAAATACTTGATAATTTGTTGCTATCAGCTCTAATATATCCTGAATCATAAAATATAATTTAACATATTTTTAACTTTTACACTTTATAACAAAACAGTTAATACTTTAACAACTTAAATCAATTTCGACTCTCAATATTATTTAACTGTAACAGCATTTGAAAGCAATGTATCATAAACAGTTTCTATCAACTCCATTAGCCACTCTCTATTATAAACATTTGCTATTAGATATTCTTTAATTGTTTGCACTAATTCTTCTCTTATATGATCATGTGTTAAATAATATTCAAGTTTTTTGTGTAAATCATCTAAACTTGTATATGTAATTTCTTTATAGTGATCCTTTAACCATTCTTCAATTTCAGGTTTATAATCAGTTATTGCAAGTGAGTTATATAGAAATGGATCTAATGCCATATCATG
>JBMFJL010000102.1:0-2248 GCA_049973735.1 Nanopusillaceae archaeon | reverse complement strand
ACCCTAGCCGATGCAAGGAGGCCTCCGCCAAAAGACCTGTCAACGCAGACAACATCGTAGGTTACAAACCGGGTTCCTAATGATATATGCCAATATTAACCCTATTAAGCCTTTTTAATAAAATCATTTAAACGCTTAACAATATAGCCAATTCCATGTCCGTGATAAATACTAGATATATTAACATTATACATCGTCCAGTAATGCTTATGTTCGGCATACTCTCTTAATCCCGCAACATAGCCTCTTCTAAATGCGTCAATCACCTCCTTACTTTTGGCTATTTTACTTCTAGCTATATTTGCATAGAGAAACTCTATTAAGCCGTTATAACTACCAATACATGGCTTGAATAATTTCCTTTGTATTGCTAGAGCTCTTCCAAGGAGGAACGATTTTCTTGCAGATGTGAGAGACATAGATTCATAGTGGATAGCTACTGGTTCGTTAACAACAATGCTACTAAATCCCAATTCCCATAACTTAGGACCGAGCACTATATCATCAAGATACATAAAGCCACGGGAAGGAAAAGGTACCCGTTCAGGCATATATTCAACAGCGCTTTTCCTTATCAACATCAATGCGCCACTGACAAAAGTTACATATGTTATTGGTTCTCTAAATTTTAAGGTTGAGATGTTATCCATATGGTGAAGATTAATTAATAGCCCCAAGTCGTTCAAAAGAAAGCCACCGGTTTGTACTTTCATTGTGGGATAGAGCAAGATGCCTGAAGCCAAGGCTATATGAGGCCTGGCATCTATGTATCTTAAGATTCTAAATAAACCATCATGGTTTATAATAATAAGATCATTATTAAAAATAAAAAAGAATTTAGATAGATTTAAACCAAAATATTTATAAGCAAAATTAACAGCTCCTGCGTAACCTAAATTGTATTTTAATCGCAGAAACCTAATAGATCGATCGCCCGAAAATTTTTCATTGAGATATTCAAAACTTCCATCGTCAGAAGCATTGTCAATAATATATAGTTTCCTAAGAAAAGGAAGAGTAATAAAAGATTCAATTGATTTAGTGACAATATCAGAATAATAAATACTATTATAATTAATTACTATTCCATCAATTTTTGAAGAAATATACATAAATATAAAATATAATTATTATTTAAAGATTTGATATAATAATAATCTAATTCATTAAGTTTAAAAAGCAAAACAGGGCAGGCATCAATTATATTAAGATTATTTTTAAATATATCAGAATAAAGCTCTTTGAATATTTGACATTGCTCAGCTCGAAGAGATATAACACATACTTTGGATGTGAGAAGTAACATTTCATAGAGGGCGTAAGACCATGTTTCAAACCTTTTTAAAATATAAAAACTGGAAGTGCATAGAGAGACAAAAGATCTAAACACTTCTTCGCGGGTTTTTAACAGGCCAAAATATTTTAGATAATCTATATTACGTATAATATTACTAATAAGATCTTGCTGAGGTCCGTAAAATTTACCGATGAGAAGTACTGGTTTATTAAAGTATTTATATACCAATTTGCTAATAGTAATAGTATCTAAGTCAATAGCAGAAGATATTGTACAAATATATTCTTGAGTTGATTTTTGAACATTACGATCTAATACAAGCGGTGTAGGGTCAAGAAAATTTCCAGGTGTAATGTATATTGCTGTGTTACGTTTTATAACTCTATTCAATACTTTAGCTAAATTTTTATTGGGAGCAATAATATAGATATTATGATTTATTCTTAATATGAATGATAAAAATAATGATATAATAAGATATATTATTCGTTGAAATACTTTCAATGAGTGTAAAACATTATATATTATAGTTTTTATATAGATATAATTATATGAATGATATTTTACTACAAATTTTAGTCTAAAAAGAAAAGAAAATAATCCAAGTAGAATTATGTAAAGAGGATATTCTTCCATTTGATATATTAAACGATAATTTACATTTTGTCTATATCTTAAGCTTAATATAGTAAAAAATATTTTAGTTAATAATTTCAAAGAATATAGAGGGTTAGCATCAATTGGAATGTAGATAATTTTTTTGAAATTACCTTTGATACTGGGAATATTTATTAATTTTTTATCATTAGTTATTAAAATAAAATCTTTATTTCTTCTACAAATTTTATTAAATGATATTAATATATTTCTCGAATCTACAACACCACCTGAAGTGATGTCTGGTGGTGCAAGATGAATTATTAGGATTGTCATTAGCTAACTATTAGTGAT
>JBMFJL010000101.1:0-2254 GCA_049973735.1 Nanopusillaceae archaeon | reverse complement strand
CATAGTATTGGCATAAATGAGGAAGATTTGGAAGCCTTTAATATTATAAGCAAAAAACCTTACTTCCTGATGGTTTCTACAATAGAGCCGAGAAAAGGCCACAGGCAAGTTTTAAAGGCTTTTGAGATTTTATGGAGAAAGGGTTACGATTTCAACTTGGTGTTTGTGGGCAAGCAAGGTTGGATGGTGGAAGATTTCATAAACTATATACAAAATCATCCAGAAAAAGATAAAAGACTATTTTGGCTTGGGCATGTATCAGATGATTTACTTGAGATTCTTTACAAAAATGCAACCGCTACTATTATGGCGTCTGAAGGAGAAGGTTTTGGTCTTTCTATAATTGAATCCGCTTATTATAAAACCCCTATTATAGCTCGTGATATACCAGTATTTAGAGAGATAGCAAAAGATGGCGCTTACTATTTCCCAAATACAAAGGACGAAAAAGTGCTTGCCGATTCAATATTAGAATGGTATAGACTTCACAGAGAAAATAAACATCCGAAACCAGATAATATAAAATGGATGAGCTGGAAAGAGCATGCTGAAAAATTAAAAGAGATTATATTAAAAGCATAGTTTCACTTAATCTTAGGTGCTTTAAAAATTATAAGGAGCTCTCCACTTTCATTGCCATCGTCCTTGTTGTAAATTTTTGGATAGGGAAAATATATTTCTACAGCCTGCAATTTATATTGTTCTATTATAGGTTTTACTTCGTCTATACTGCCTACCACTCCGACACCAAAACACTCTCCTTTACCATCTGGACAACCCCATCTGCCAACCCATCCTCCATTTTCCGTCCAATTTTTAGCTTTACCTGTTTGATAGCCGAAAGATTTGTCGAGATATCCATGTTCCTCAAGATATTTTGGATAAAGTTTATCAACGTTTTCTTTTCCGTATAAAAACATAATTGCAGCATTAAAAAGATAAGTGAATTTGGCAATGTTAGAGTAGACAATAGATTCCTTCATATAAGTTAAACTTCCATATTTCGGATTGTTTAAAATAGAATTAGGAACCTTGTATAAATATACGCCTTCTACGAATTCAGGCTTTGTTTTAAGTGAAAGATTAAGTAAGTTTTTCCAACCTTTATAGTACCCTTTTGTGACTATTATATAATTTATTTTATTTGCCCTAATAAAGCTTCTTACAATTTTATAATAAATTATACTTACCGTATTATTAGAAAAAATATTATTTTTTCTCATGAAATCTAGCCAAGGCCATTTTCTTGCTGGTATGATAATGTCAAAAGCACTGTTGGTCATATTAAAACAAAGATTTGAATTAACTTGATAAAGACCACTTAGATTGTTGAAAGGAATTATAAGAACATTGTCATTAGCATTAATATATTTGTCACATATCTTTGTATTAAAAATTTTAGGAATTTTATATTTTGTTATTATTTGTTTATAAAGTTTAAAATTCGGAAGCAGAAATAATATAATTAAAAATCCCAATATATACCTTTTGTACCCTTTTACCAGTTTAGATAAAGTTATGGCTCCTATAAGTGAAAATAATAAAGCGGTGTATAGAGTAAAACGAGTTGGAAGCATATTAGCTATAACTGGCAGCTTAGTTACTAACCAATAAGGCGAGGGCAATGTGAGATGACCTAGAACGTGCACATAAGGACCGAGAGAAAAAAGTATTATAACTGCTAAAATAACCAGTATAAGTTTTTTTATGTTAGTTTCATTTTCTTTTTTGATATAAATATATGTTGTTAGTAATAGCGGTAACCCTATATAAGCTCCTTCTTCAAAAAAATTACCAAGAAAATGAGAAGCTAGTTTCTCAAAGTAGTCTCCGCCAATCAAAGTAATTGGAGTCGGAATAATATAGTTCAATAAGTCAGCAGAATAAATTGATGGATCATTAAAAACTTCTACAAATGGCAAGCCTAAATAGAGGAAATAAAAATACGGCATCAATATTACAGATGCTATAATATATGAAATTGTTAAATGTTTTGCTAGTTTTAATATTGTTTTTCTCTCTCCTTTTAATATGAAGAAGGCTATTAAAATGGATATGTATGAAAACAAAGTAAGCGATGTAAATATTTCTAGACTGAAGCCAAAAAGTAGAATAAGCAAAAAAGAATAGATAAGTGTATATAATATTTTGTTTATCTTATCTTGATATAATAGAATCAACATTAATAACAAAATAGGAATTATAAAAGTACCACCGAATAGATTAAGATGTACAAGCAATTGCCCTAGCTCAT
>JBMFJL010000100.1:0-2263 GCA_049973735.1 Nanopusillaceae archaeon | reverse complement strand
CTATAAAAGATTTTTTGTTATATGGAGTATGAATATAATTTATTTTTGCATAATATTTGTTTAAGAATAGAATTAATAAAAAAATATCAAAAATTATTCATTTTACAAATAAATATCGCAAGAAATAACATAAAACAATGATTAAGGAATATAATTCATTAAACAATAAATCTAAAAATCTCTAGAAAAATTATAATTTTCAATATTTTCTCCATATGCATGTAAAAAATCTAAAAAATCTTCTGGTAATCTTTGAAACTCATCAATAACAATAGTTTTATCTTTTTCTTTTAGTATCAAATCCTTTAAATAATCATAGAATACCTCTCTATTGTTTTTATATCAATTATTCCTTTATCTCTTTTTACAAAGAAATATTCATCATAATTTGTAAAATTCTTTATAAAGAATGATTTACCAGTTTTTCTTCTTCCATATACTAATACCCTTTTTCCTATCTTTTTCCATCTTTCTATATCATGATATCTAATAACTATATCAATAAAAAGTATATTTACAATTATACTTCTACAAATTATACATATATCTTACAATACATAAAAATTAATTTACCTTAAAAGTATCTAATAAAAATTATCTGGTGTATTTTTTATCAGATTGTCTAAATTATATGATTCAAGAAGTCTTTCTAAATCTCTTTCAGAAGCATTTTCTAATACTACTTTTTTCCATTTTTTTCTATTTATATCTATCAATTTTTTCTAAACTAATATTTTTATAATTATTTTTTCCGTCATATAGCATAATATTTTCTTTTGACAATTTTATATTTACCTCTTCATCTATATCATTATAAAAGATTTTCCAGAAAGCTTCATATTTGGATAATTGAATAGGTACAGATTGTCTATTAGATATGGAGTTATAGATTTCAGTCAGTTCTTCCAGATTATCTGTTTCTAATTCTCCAATTACTTTATATTTTTTTCTTTCTATTTCTACCTCCCCCAGATCAAATTTTAGTCTATATATGTTATCATGAGTTAAGTCTAATATTATACTATTAGGTTCAACATTAATCATATATTGTTCTTGATCAACCATGATAATTATAATATATTTTTATTACTTATAAGTTTATCATCTTTTGGTGGTAACAAATTTTCAATATATTCGCATAAAAATATTAAAATATTAAAATCTTTATAAATTAACAGATTCGACATTGTCTTCACTAATGGTGTAAACAGTTAAAGATTTTTTACAATTTTTGAATTTTTATGCTAAAAAAAGAGATTTTAAATATAAAAAAGTGATCGTATTGTCATATCATTATAGTATAGTGAAATAATAGAGTAGATTTCATAAATATTATGAGAATTGGTATACTTTTTTCAGCAGAAATATTGATAGAAAAATACAAATTGGGTATGTATGTATACGAGAAAAATGTTGAAAATGTATGAGGAAAACACAATATGTATATACTTCATATAACAAAAAATCTTTTATAAATCTGGAAGACATATAATTTGTATGAAGAGAGCAGTAAGTCTTTTGATACTGGTAATAATCTTAGTAGTAGCTGTAGTTGTAGGAATAGTGCTTTATATGAGTTTTTCAGGAAATAAACAAAGTGTAGCAAATATGAATACAACAACAGGTCAAGTAACACAGAATCAACAGACAATAGTAAATTTCCAAGTAAAACAGAAGTCAATAATTGCTGCAGGTGGCTCTCATACATGTGCATTACTATCAGATGGAACTGTAAAGTGTTGGGGAAGTAATGATGATGGTCAACTGGGAGATGGCACAAACGTATACAGACATACCCCTGTAATAGTTCAAAATCTCTCCAATGCTATAGCTATAGCTGCAGGTGAATCTCATACATGTGCACTACTTTCAGACGGAACCGTATGGTGTTGGGGATATAATGCATTTGGTCAACTAGGATATGGTACATATTTTACAGATAGATACACTCCAGTAAAAGTTCAGAATCTCTCCAATGCTATAGCTATAGCCGCAGGTGGATATCACACATGTGCATTACTATCAGATAGAACTGTTTGGTGTTGGGGAAGTAATTATTTTGGTCAACTAGGAGATGGCACAAGAGAAGATAGACATACTCCAGTAAAAGTTCAAAATCTCTCCAATGTTATAGCTATAGCTGCAGGTTGGTATCATACATGTGCATTATTATATGACGGAACTGTCTGGTGTTGGGGAGATAATGATGATGGTCAACTAGGAGATGGCACAAATATAACCAGATACACTCCAGTAAAAGTTC
>JBMFJL010000099.1:0-2270 GCA_049973735.1 Nanopusillaceae archaeon | reverse complement strand
CATGCGGAAGCATTGGCTGGAGGAGAATTAAAACATGGAACCTTAGCATTGATAGAACCTGGAACAAAAGTATTGGCATTAGATCCAAAATGGGATGAAGATATAAAAACAAATATTGAAGAAATAAAAGCAAGAAATGGAAAAGTATATGAATTTTCTAAATATTTTAATGTTTATGAGGATTATCCAGAATATTCATTATACTCTGTAATAATTGGACAATTATTAACTTATTATATTGCAAAATATAAAGGTTTACCAATTGATTATCCAAGAAACTTAGCAAAATCTGTTACTGTTAAATAATTGTTTTATAAATTATAAAAATTGTTTTTTTATTTATAAAATTAGAAAGTTGATTTTAATTAAAAATAAAAATAGGTTTGTAAAAATATGAATATGGCAAATTTGGATGTTTTAGTTATTGAAGGAACTGGGATACAGGGGCAGAGATGGGTAAATAATCTTCAAAAATTTAGGATATAATGTAGAAAGTTATGGAAAGGAATTTTGTTGAAAAATCAGGTAAAAATAAAGAATATGAATTCATTGTAGCATCCGTTTCTTTAAATGCTTTTTTATCTACTCTAGAAAGTCTGATAGATAATAACATATATGCGAGATATCTTATATTAGAGAAACCTGTGCAAAATCGTATCGGGAATTCTTAGAAGTAATAGAATTATCTAAATATATATCAAATAAGCCAATTACGTTTTTACCAGTAATGATAGAAATTATAAATGGTAGGATACCAGGAAATCCAGATAAAGTAGTATATATTGGAGTGTTAAAACAAGAAGATGTAGCAAAAGTAGATAGCGAGTGTATATATGTAAAAACAGATATCGGAAGATTAAGATGTATAGATCCAAATTTTGTTAGAGATTTAGGATTCCATGCTTTAGCTCCAAATTATGACTCTCAATTTGAAGTATTGTCATACAATATATATAGAAAGAATGGAATATTACATGGAGAAGTAAAACTATCAGACGGAAAAAGAGAAATAATTATAGGAAGATCTCCAAATGAATCATTCAGATATTTAGAAAATAATAATAAAAGAATCGATATAAAATTTGGAAATCCAATTGGAGGATATATTAAAATATCCAGATAAATATCATGGAAAATTAGAATTGAATAATGTAAAGGAGATGTAGAAAAAATTATCTACCCCAATATATACATTAGATACCTTAATTTTTTATGATCGTCTGTCTGTACAGGCAAAAATTTAATAATTTTTTAATAGAAAAAAAGATGGAAAACTTAGATAAAAAGATTAATAATATATGCAGTGCTTCAGACGATAGTTTGTTATCTGCTCAAGAATTGTTTACTTATTTATTAATAAAGACACATGAGAGATCTAAGGGAAATGTTAGCACTTTTGGACTTTCCAAGAAAAATATGCAAAAATTAATAGAAAAATAGATCCTAAAAACTTTAAATTATATAATATAGGATCTCCCTTACTACAATTCAGATTAATAGAAAAAAATCTTAAAGACTTAGGATATGGAATAGAGCTAGAAGATAGATCTAAAGGATATCTAATTAATGATATATAAAAATCTTCATTAATTAAATACTTAGAAGAGGCTATTGATAATTGTAAGAAATATAATTGTTATTATGATACAAAGAGTATGATTAAATGTGTTTATAAACATATAGAGAAAATGTTTTCTTTATCTTTATATCATTATGTAATAAGCAACTTTTATCGCTAATCTTTTATAAAAATTATATTCATCAATTTATAAGACAATTGTATTCTATCTTTTTAACTGTTACTGAACCAAATATAGAGTGTAATTTAATAATTTAAATTTACTAAGGATATTAGAATATCTAGTAAGTAATTACAACAATAGAAATATTTATAAATATTACGGACAAATTATCATGGTATGGAGTATACTTCCGCCAGAAAGAATCCTACGATAGATGAATTCTTAAACAAAGCAAGTTATTATATAACTTCGATGATTCCAGGAATAGAAATAAGGAAAGAAGAATTGGCAAAAAGAATAGATGATAAAACTCTTGAAAAATATATAAAAGAAGAAGATATAGGAGGAATAGTAAAACATACTAGTGAAGCAATTATTGGAGTACTACAAGAAAAAGGATTTTATCCTCCCAAAATAGATTTGAAAGATGTAAAAGAACTCTATAGTACCTATAATCTTGAAGATGTATTAAAATATTACTCAAGAGGATTAGTAAGAGGAGCAGCTACTGTGTCTGCAGCATTTGCT
>JBMFJL010000098.1:0-2288 GCA_049973735.1 Nanopusillaceae archaeon | reverse complement strand
ATATGTAAAACCTCCTTTTAAAGTATTTAAACATAAAATTTCGCAATTTACACAAATTTGTTTTTGGGCCCTAGAAAATACCTCCTGTATATTATTAATAGCTACAACAAAATCGAATGTATATTATTATATCGTAAAACTCAAATAAATAGGAAATTAAAAAAAATAAGATAAGGAAGAATATTTAGAGCTTCTCATATAGTATATAGAACGAGCTCTGAAGATATATATAGCAAGCTCCGAAGAATGAAAAACTACCTCTTTAAGTCCTTGATAGACAAGGCTAAAAAGACACCAAAATATCAAAATCGTATATTCCTACCTTTTGAGTTTTTACAATATTCTTCGTTGTTATTATTAGCTTTATCCTCTATAATCCCACCTCATTTGATTGAAGAAAGATAACGCATTACCGCTGAAGTATCTCTAAAGCCTTAGTTAAATACTCCTTTGCTAATGCTTTATTGCCTAAATCTCTATAATATAAACTAAAATCTTCATATCCCATTTCTTCCAAATATTCATTCCCAACTTTCTTCACTCTTTCTAAGCCTTTCTCAAGATAAAACTTTGCATCTTTAAAGTCTTTTGTTTTGCGATATAAATTTCCAAGATTAAGCATATCTGCGCCACTACTAAGATAATGACCGTTCTCTTCGTCTATATTGAGAGCTTTTTTAAGATACTCTATAGCTTTTTTGTAATTGTGCATATCAAAATAAATCCATGCAATGTTATTATATATAGTTCCTCTTTTTGGTTTACCAAGCTCTAAAGCTTTTTTGTAATATTCTAAAGCTTTAGAGTAATTATCTTTATAGATAAAAAATATATTTGCTATATTATTCAAATCAGCTTCCTCAATATCAATATTCCCAAATCTTTTTGCTAATTTGAGACTTTTACTATAATAAAAAAGAGCATTATTAAGACTTTTACTCGCATATAAAAAACCATTAAAATCACCGACTTTAGCTACATATTCCATTCCCAACCAGTTATATATATACATTAAATCATGATCGTCAGAAGTATATTCAGATGCTTTTTTCAAGCTTTCAATGGCTTTATCTGTTTGACCAGTTTTAGCGTAAGCTCTACCTAAACAAAAATAAGCCTTTGGATTATTTGGATACTCTCTAACTGCTTTTTGACCGTATTGGACAGCTTCCTGATAATTCCCAGCATGAAATTGATTAATACAAGCTTGAATATCTGTTAAAGCGTAAGATGAGCCTGTCAGTGTTAGGGCTACAAATACAGATGATAGAAATTTTTTCATAGTAATTTTCCTCCTTCAATATTTATTATTTTAACACTTCCTTGTGCTCTCTCTTTTTTTATATATAAGAGAATAGACAACTACAAAATGATTGTATGACAAGGAGCGAGTATCTAAAATATTTTACAATTTATCTAAAATTGTATAAGTTCAATACATCATGAACGCTTATCAAGATAAATCATAACATATATCTACAACCTTATTCTAGGTAGATGAGTAATAAAAATGAAAGTTACAATAGGGATAATGAAAGATATCCCTATCATCAAGATGAAGTCAGAAGGTTCTAATCATCGTATATCGATATATTATCCATTAAGAAGTGGCAATGTATTACCAAAAAGGTTTGCCCACAAAAGTCTTCCAATGAGAAGTAACCTGCCAGCCATAACCTAACCAATTGACTAAACCCAACGCCGATGGATTAGAGCAGGGTTTGAAGTAATGTAGATTGAAGCCTGAATGTCTAGTACCGTGGTATGTATCAATTGTTTTATCTAGGTAAAAGCATACATTCTTTTTTGTGGTGTTAATATAAAGCTTATCTCCTTGAATTTTGTATTCCTTGACAGGATAAGGCGTAGATATGAGTCCTAATTCTTTTTGATTTTTATACACTAGAAGATAATCTCCTAATTTACCGTCTTTATTTTTTCTTATATCTATTATCTTGTAATCTCCAACAACTTTGCTGTTATATAGTTTTAAGAAGATCTTATGTGTACGTCTAAATATAAGGCCTGTAGGAGCTTTATGCGGTGTATTAGGACATTTATCGTATGCACTTTTTGAATTGTAAATATAAAAATGATAAACATCACCATCGCAATAATCTTTTTCGAAAATAGGTTTTTCACCATAGATGGGCTTACGAGACCTACATATATATGAGACACCATGAACGAACTTAACAGGATACTCTGCAAAAGCACAACCATATCTGTATACGCCTTCAAAGGTATAAACAGGGTTTGCTAAGCAAACAAGAGGTGTTAATAGAAAG
>JBMFJL010000097.1:0-2305 GCA_049973735.1 Nanopusillaceae archaeon | reverse complement strand
TTTAGCATTTCCTTTATTACTTCCTCTGTTTTTGCACCTTTCTTTATTCCTAATACTTTATCTGTTGGTTCTAAATGCTTTACATTTACCCTTTTCCTCCTTACATCTCCATCAATTAATACAAAATTGTTGTCAATTATATCTACTACTACACAAATCTTACCAGCTTCTCTACCAGATGTTTTTACGCATACTCTACCAATTTGTAATACCATTTTCTAATTTATAGAAGGCAACTCTTTTAACCTTTCTCTTGCTTTATTTTTCAGCAATTCTCTTAAACATTTATGACACAAATATCCACCATATTTTCTGCTAACTCTTTTTTGAGATAGATTTAACCTTCTCAATCTTGATGGATGTAAACCTTTCAATCCATTTAATTCTCTACCACAAATTGCACATCTTGGTCTATTTCCTTTTTTTAGTTTTACAATTACTGTCAGTCTCCCCGATGGAGTGACTCTATATAAATATGTCTTAGCCATTCTTATTACTTATTCAAGATTTTTTTTATAAATCTTCCTAGAAATTGCAAAAGATATTTGCAGAATTAGATAAATAAATATATATGTTAGTAGGGGATTCAACCAGTTAATATTTATAATAGGTAAATAGAATGGTAATACTATAGTTATAGGGTTTACAGATAATTTAGTTGGATCATATGGAGAATATAGTATAATTTTGTCATATTCAGCATGATAGAATCCAATAAATGTATTATTGTAATATATTGCAAAGTCCTGATTATACAATATAGGGTTATATATATTTATTTTTGTTATATTTCCACTAACTTCTATAGAATAGCCAATATTAAATAAAAAAGCCACTACTATTAATGCAGACAATCCTACAATAGTTATCATAAATGTATGTTTCATTACCTTTCTATAAATATCTGATATTTCTGCCATAAATTTATCTAACTCTTCTAACTTTCCCTTTTTAATACTTTCTATATATTTCTGCTGCATTTCTTTCATTTTTTCCATACTCTCTTTTATTTTGTTCTTCTTTTCTAAATATCTAATTATATAAAATACAAAAACAACTAGTAGTAATGTATATACAAATAACAGATTTATCATTTTTGTTTTTCCAAGAATCTTCCAATTATTGGAACCAATTTTACCCCTTCTACCCTTTCCAGATCATAGTATATCTGTGAAGCTATTACAACTAGCAATAATATAGATACACCAGATATTGCAGAACTTAGTATATCACTTATCGATGCTAATAATCCCATTAGAAGTCCAGATAAATATGCTATTGGATCTATATATTTTTTTAATTCACTTTCTACAATTCTTGGATCTCTTGCATATAATGGAGAGGAAGGTTCCTTAGTTAATATATTTGCCAAATTTTTTGGATCAAGTCCTGTTGCATATACCCAAAACTTAGATATGAACATTCCACCAATTACAAATATTAAGAAATAAACAATTGGATGTATTATATTTATTGGATTATCAAAATATGATAGGCCAAATTGTCCAATATTTATTATCAAATTTGGTGGAGACAACATTATAACTATTATATTATTTGGATCAAAACGAAATGCTGCTTGTATTTCTATAAATAATGCATAAATAAATATTGCGGGAATGACGGAAGTATATAATAATTGTATTGGGTATTTAATTATCTGTCCTCCAATATTTATGTATAATAGTGGAACCTCTATCTTCAAATTCTGTAAATAAATAGCAAATATTATTATTCCTATTGTGACAATTGCTGCTAGGATATAAGCAAAACCTAACAAGTTATTTCCTTGAGATATGAATAATAGTCCTTGAGGTATAAAACCTGTTGGTTGGGCAAATAAATTGACTGCACCTGTTGGTGGAGATAGGGGGTTGAATAATCTAAGAGCCAGTGCAATACTGATTGTGGTAAATATTATAATGTTTATTCCAGGGGTAAGTCCATATTTAAATGAGAAATCATCCAACAACATTATAATTAAACCTCCAAAGACAAGTTGGGCGAAAATTATTAAATATAGTATAATTGGATCAATATTTAAATAATAATTGGGTACTAAATTACCACTAAAAATTAGTATTAAAGATTCTAACATTATGAAAAAGAATGCAAATACTCTGCTATAATTATCAAATTTTGTTTTACCTTCATCTGTGGTTATATCAATATTTATTATACCCGTACCAATTAATAGTTGCATAAAAATTCCAGATAAAACTAGAGGGGCAATACCAACACTTGCCAATGTTCCAAGAGAAGATCCAAACAACCATAAAAATTGTTGTAATCTCTGGGAAACTTC
>JBMFJL010000096.1:0-2319 GCA_049973735.1 Nanopusillaceae archaeon | reverse complement strand
CTTAGTATATGGGGCTTATAAATATGGAAGATCTTCTGTATATAAAATTGTAACTGTTACTACTCCATCCCCAACAGAGGCCTGATGAAACATCTACAATTTTTTGGTAGATTCACAGAAGATATTTTATCTGGAAAGAAAAATTTGACGATAAGAATATCAAAACCAAATTTAAGAGTTGGAGATATTTTTATTTTACATGCTGGTGGAAAGGTAATAGGCAAATTCCGTGTAAAAAATATTTATACAAAAAAGTTATATCAGATTACTGATGATGAAGCAATAAGAGATGGATATAATAATAAAGAAGAATTAATAAGAGAAATTAAAAAAATTTATAAAGGTATCAAAGATGAAAAGGAAATAGTAATAATAGAATTTGAGCCTGTAGAAATATTTAAGGAACAGATATCATCTGAAGAATTTGCATGGGGAGGTAAGAAGATTGATATAATAGAATTAGCAAAATTGATATTAAAGTATGATGATAAATTAACAGAAAAGCAAAAGGAACTTTTAAAACTATTAATAGAAAAGAAGAGTCTTAGAAAGGCTGCAATGGAATTAGGAGGTTTATCGAAAAGAACAATTTTTAGAAAAATATTGAGAAATGGATATAAAAGATTAAAAGAAAAAGGTATTATATAATATTTTCTTGTCTTAAATTTATTTTTAAATTTTTAATAAATTCTTCATATTTACTTTTTTCAACAACAAATCCGCCAAAATTATCAAAACTAGAATAATATATTAAATTATTTTCAAATAACTTTCTTATTATATTATTTATTATTTTCCTATTTTCTTGTCTAAAACTTTTAATTACTCCTCTATAAAAATTATTATCAATTTCATATAATACAACTATTACTTTACCGGAAAGTATATTTTCTTTTATCAGCAAATTCAATAATAGGGGAATATATAGCCCATTTCCATATTTTTTCTGTATTATAATCTTCTTTATTCCGTCTTCTTCCTCTATTTTTATTTTACTTTCTACTATATCATATAATAATCTTATGTAGTTTTGTCTAAATATACTTTCAGATTCTTTCAAAATATCAAAGAGATCTTTTTTTATAAAGTATAGAATGCCATAATATTTATTATTTTCTGATAAAGAAGCTAAATAATACATAAGTTCTAGCATATCCTTTATTCCATTTTCTTTATTTATTTTATAAATATCACCAATAATATCTTCTGTTCTATGATAATTTCTAGTTAGTTTTATTTTTATTATTGTACTTATTATTTTTCTAAGGTTATCCTCAGAAATATCCTGGTAAAGTATGTTTGCCAGCCCTTTATTTGTATCTATATTTTTTAGTAATTCTATTGACTTTTCATCAGATCCTGTTATATTAGGGATGAAGAAATTAAAAGAGGAACTTAAACACTTATAAAATGGCTTTGTAAATATCCCAGGTAGATTAACACCTTTTTCTTTTGTCAATATTTCTAGATCTAATAATTGATTCAATATTTCTTGATTCATATTATCGAAGTCAAATAAATTTCCTACTAAAGATAAATACCATAAATTTTTATTATAAGAATTTAAATAAGAAACCAAATAAAAAATTATGTTTGATGTGGCAATTTCCTTATATGGATCTAAATTAAATAGCAGTGGATGCAGATTGTAAACATTGTTATTTTCTACATCCCTAGATACAAAGAAATGATGATCAAATACGTATATTTTTCTTTTAGAATCTTTGTTGAATTTTATCAATAAATCTGTAAAAATGGATCCTATATCGACAAAAATTATATTATTATATTCATAAGCATTTTCATTTTTTAATATTTCTTCTACTTTATTAAAGGAAATATAATCCATAAATGTTATATGTGTTTCTACCCCTCTTTTATAGAAGAAGTCCAATAAAAGTGCAGAGGAAGATAATCCATCGGGATTTATCGAAGATATTATTAAAAAATCTTCAGAATTTTCTATAGAGCTCTTTATCTTTTCCCCTATTTCTTCTATATATGATAAAAACCTACTATTCATGTATATCCATACATCTTAGCTAGGTCTCTAGTATATTCAAAAGATTTTGGTAACAACCTCTTCTTTTTATAATATTTTATTAAGGATTTTATATAAGATTCTGTTTCTTCTAATGCTTTTTTTGTTACCATATCCTTTTTATTGGTTTCTAAATGTTTTAACATCCTATTTACTTTTTTTAATAAATATAAGAGTTCTTCTGGTATGTCCATTTTTATGTTTAAATCTTCTTTCATATATCTAGTTAATTTTTTATTTGTAATTTGTCTTATATCTATCCCTTTTTCTTCTTTTAA
>JBMFJL010000095.1:0-2355 GCA_049973735.1 Nanopusillaceae archaeon | reverse complement strand
ATATCCAAATGGAACATCATTTACATGTGTAGTTGATAGATATACAGTATGTCCTCCAGGATATAATATAACGAATACAGCAGAAAAGAATATAAAAAATGTAACAAATAACCAAAGTAAAGTAATTGTAAAAATATTAAATACAAACGATACTTATTTGAGATATTTAGGAATATCTATAAATTCTCCATTATCTCCTGGATGGTGGAAAAATGGAAATTACACATGTAATTATGTTGTAGATCCATATTTTGATATTAAATCAACATTTGTATGTGATGTTCCAGACAAAACATTTAATTATGCGCAAGCATCAGTATCTTCTGATGCAGGATACATGTGGCAAATAGAATTAATATATCCAAATGGAACATCATTTACATGTGTAGTTGATAGATATACAGTATGTCCTCCAGGATATAATATAACGAATATAACAGAAAATCTGGAGTTGCAAATAGATATGAGATATCAAGATTTTCAAGATTTCCAAAAACCACTATTAAATCATACATATATAGTTGCACAAAGTGTCAATCTACCTACCATATATTTAAGAGAACATACAACTACAAATATTGGTTCTCCAAAAATGCATTTCAAAATAATTAATAATACAATATTAAGAGTGGATAGTTATGTAGCAGGACCGGACTCGATGGGGGCAGGGTATATATTAATTCCATTGTCAAAAAATAAGTTGGATGGAAACTTCCTGAATGTATATTGGAACGGGTTCTTTACATATTTTAATAGAGATATAGGATATGTATACGTATGTGATGGAAATATAACAGGAAATGTTAGTATACCTGTAGGAAAAAATATTCCAAATTTATATAATTGTATATTATTATGTAAATATTCAACTAATAATAAAGGAACATTCGATAATTTCCTATGGGGGGATTGGTATGGTTGGACGAATTGTAACGCTAAATTGAATTTATCTAACTTTACCAATCCAACATCTACGATAGTAGTAGAGCTGGTCGATTCATGGATACTACAACGAGTAATGTTAGATATACTAGGAATTACAGTAATTAGTCCAAATGGAAATCCAATATTAAATATAGGATTTCAAAATTGCAGTGTAAATATGATACAACAGGGAACTAGTGAGGATTGGGGTTATTTAAATTGTTCATAATTTTTTATGCCGCCGGGGGGATTTGAACCCCCGACCTCCTGGTTTCTTACCCCTCGGGTTATAGGGGTTATGAGCCAGGCGCTCTAACCCCTGAGCTACGGCGGCTATCAATCAAAATTTTTCTACAATTTTTTAAATTTTATTTAATAACCTAATTTAATGGCCGAAAAGGGTAGATGGGGTATTGCTTGGGTTTATTCAAGTAAAAATAATACAATAGTTCATATTACAGATATTACTGGAGCAGAAACTATAGCGGTAGGATCTGGAGGAATGGTAGTTTTAGCGCAAAGGTTAGAGGGAACACCAACAGCTGCCATTTTAGCAGCAAAATTAGCAGCACAAAAAGCTTTGGAGAGAGGTATTATAGGAGTACATGTAAGATTAAGAGCACCAGGAGGACATAATGGACCTTGGGTACCAACACCATCTGTTCAATTTGTAATAAAAACATTGATTACTTCTGGATTGAAAGTTGGTGTAGTAGAGGATGTAACACCAATCCCTCACGATCATTGTAGGAGGAAAGGAGGAAAAAGAGGTAGAAGATTATAATTTCTTTATAAACTTTTTAATAAGTCTTTTTAATGCATATAAATAAAATTTTATTCTTTTCATCCTACCAGTTTGCTCTCTAAAAACTTTATTAAATTATTTAAATCCTTTTTGTATATAACTCCACCACCTGCTTTTGGATGTCCACCACCTGAGATTCCAAATTCTTTTGTAAATTCACTAAATATTTTTCCTATATTTATTTTCCCTCCATTTTGATACCTTATAGATACCCTTAACTCTCTTTCTTTTCTTCTAAATATCCTGTCGAATAAACTAATTTCTTTATCTGATACAACAACTACTGCTTTTTTTGTATTAAATGTTGATAGTATTGTCGATACAGTACCAGATCTATCGGATTTATATACGACCAATTTCTCAGATTCATATATTTTCTCTAAATTTTTTATTAAATTATAATGTTTTTCTAATACTTTACTAACTTTTTTTGTATCAATTGATTTAATAAAGTCATCTATATTCATAATTTTATCATAGTTTTTCGATATTTCATATGGATGCAAAAATAACAATATATTTAAATAAAACATGTATGGTACGGTAAAGTACATACCATTGTACAATGCACTATAATTTTTAACCAAATCTACGATTAGGTCTTCATCATTTTCAAGCATAAAATC
>JBMFJL010000094.1:0-2369 GCA_049973735.1 Nanopusillaceae archaeon | reverse complement strand
CTATAACAGTAATAATTCCATACCTTTATACTATACAAAGTATATTAATAAGTTTATTTAGTAGTTTTTTCCTTATATTAATTTTATCTTTTGGAATTTATTTTTTAATCATAAATATGATTAGTTATAATAGATTTATGGAGTACATTTTAGATGAATTTATCGTAGAGGTATCCTATATAAATAATAATACTAATATGACTACAATAAGCAGAAAAATACTGGGAGAATATAATAGTTTTCTAATATTAAAGAATATTAGGGAGGAAGTAGTACCTATAAATCTCGCATATATCAGAAAAATCGCAATAAATAATAAAAGAGCAATTCCAAAACTTAAAATAAAACTATCATACTCTTTAGCAGATAAAATAACCTAGATGCGAATATATCGATAAGTACTATTTTAACTTTTCTTAAATTTTTTTGTTAATTATTAATTATGGGTTTTATTGATACAGTTCTTGGACCAATTATTAACAAATTACTAGACTGGACCTTATCAAAACAAAATATAATTGATAAATATCCTTGGAGTTTATATTTTTCTAAAGGTGGTATAACAGAAGTAAATGAAGAATCATATATTAAAAGTCGATTACTTAACATAGCAATAGCATTTTTAATCGCATCATTGGGCTTATCTATTTTTGCTATGATAGAACCGTTTATTAAAATGCATCAGAATCTCATATATAAAATATTACCATCATCTATTCCTGTAATAGCTATTTCTATAATTTTTACCATTCTCATTATAATAATCTTAGGATTGTTCGTTAGATATCCATTTATTTCATTATTTTCGTTGTTAAAGGATAAAACATCAATATCTATTCTATTATTTATCATAGCTACAATTTTTATTTTTTTGGCCATTAAATCAGAATTGCTATTACCAGAAACTCTCTTAGATAGTTTATATATTTTCCTAGCTGGTGTTTTATCAACAATTAATGTTTACTCAAATCATGGAAATTATAAATTTCTTAGATATATTGAGAACTATATACATGCATCCGTATTAGTTAGCTTAGCTATGCTTATTGTCATATATATTATTTTTAATATTTCGTTTTATAAATTGCTCGACTATGCTTACATTAACTATTTCCTATTAGCTATAATGATTATATTTTATTTTTCTATTAATTCTATTCTTTTATTAGAAAATTCAGATAATTATCAAAAAAATTTAAACAATAAAGAACGTCAAATATTAACCTATTTAGCATTAGCTAATTATTTTTTGTCTTTCATTTTTTATATATTCGTAATTAACCTTTTAATATTTAAAAAATTAAATTTCTTATACCTTGTTGCTTTCTTTATAGCTGTTGGATTATTTTTTACTTTACCAAGTATATATATACGCAATCATTTATTAAAGAGTTACAATATAGACTTAAGAGAAATTATCTTTAGAATAGGCTATATAGAAAATGGCATATATAGGGAGATTACGGGCAAAATATTAGGAGAATATAAAGATAACTTAATAGTAGATACATATAACGGAATTGATTACGTATATTTTAAAGATCTTAAAAAAATAGAAATTGAAGAAATAGACGGGACACATATAATTGAATCAGTAAGAGAAGAATTTGGCAAAAATGGGAGAATAAGATTGAAAAAAGTAGGAGATTTTTGGTATGTTGACTTATTATATGGTATTTACCATTATATGGCTAAGGTAAATGAGGGTGGCGAAATTAAAGAAAAATTGATAATACCTGATACAAGCATTGTTGAAACAGAAGCTATTAATATCACTGATAATATAGTATATGATTCAGAAACTAAAGAACTCATTATTGGACTTAAAAAAATTCCTAAATTTATTTATTATGAATATTATAATAGGGAACTAAATAAAATTTATGAAGAAAATAAGAAATCGTCAGGAAAAATAAAAAAGAAATCCAAAAAGACAAACTATCATAGAACTAAAATAGATCATGACGATAAAATAATAGATAAGCTTATAATACCTAAGATAGAGACCGTCGAAACAGAAGCTATTAATATCTTAGACATAGGTTATAACTATAAAGCCAAAAAACTAGTTATCAAAGCTAAAGAAAATTCAAAAATCATTTATTATGAATATTCAGATAATGGATTAAAGGAAATTCATCCAGAAAATAAAGGATTAATTGATAATATAATAGAAAAATTTAAAGAAAAGCCTGAGAAAATAGAAATAAATACAAAAGATCCTCTAGATCTACTTTAGAAATTAAAGTCTTGTATGATTGGTTACAATTTATAAGAGATAGCATCTGCATGTTGTTTATATATTAATTTCTCCTGAGGTGTATAATACTGATGATTAAGATACTTGCATTAATGACGGATATTGTTAG
>JBMFJL010000093.1:0-2405 GCA_049973735.1 Nanopusillaceae archaeon | reverse complement strand
CACTATCTATAGCCATTTCTATTTTGTTTTTTATTTTTTCGCTCTTAATTAACCTAAGATATTCATCCTTATTATTTCTTAAATCCTCGTTTAGTTCTTTTTTGAATTTTGTAGCAAATGATCTAAAGTAAGTTATATTTTCTCCTCTAATTAAGTCAATATCTAATTTCCATTTTTCTTTTTCATCAAAAAATTGATCTACTACCTCTTTTGTTGTAGTTAATATTAAGAAATTAAGCTGATTGTAAAGTCTTCTATAATATTCTAGAACTAATAATGATTGTATAGTTTTACCAGTACCTGTATTTTGTTTTAATATAACAATGCCTCTTTTCAGTATTTCAATTATTGCCTCTTTCTGCCAGTTCTCTAGTTTTAGTTCAGATTTCTGTTCAATTTCATTTAAGATACTGTTAAGTAGAGAGAGATCTACGTTTCTAAACTTTGGCAAAATTCTTGGGTTTTTTTCTGGAAAGAATATAAAGAATTTCTTTTCTGTAAAATCACAGTATACACTAAATTTCATTGATGTTTTTATAAGAGAATATAGATCTAGTCTTTCACTCAAATTTTTAAAATCATAAGGAATTATCTTTTTTTCATTATTAGATGTTATTGCTATTGCTGGTTTATTATATCCGTTACTCCAAAAAATGCTTATTATATTTACTCCATTATAAAATTTTGCTATTGTACTCATTTTTGTTTATATGATTCTAAAGATTTTTGCCTAATTCTTTCTCTAACTTTTTCCTGCAATTCTTGGTCTTCTAATAGCAAATCTATTAACGCCTCTGTTATTTCTCTCATACTGCTATTCCATTTTTCTGCTAGCTCAAATAGTCGTACCTTTTGTTCTATTGATAAAAAAAGTCTTAGATCTACTTTTGTAATACTGTTGTCCATACTATCGTATTGTCGGATATGCTTAAAAACGTGATGTTTATAAACTTTTCTGTTCGTATATGTTATTTGTTTGTTTATAAATGTTTATATGAAATGTTATTACTGGTCGGTAGATGTTATCACTTTTTAGTGGGAAGGCTGTCACCACTAAAAAGTTGGGTGTACCCACTAAACATGAATAATCCAAAAAACCCCTATAGTCGTAAAAAGTGGCGACAGTTTTTGACCCCTTATATAAACTTTGATGTGTCTTTTAGTATCGGTAACTAATAGTGACAAATATAAACTTTTCGAAAAATTTATATATAACTTCGACACCGACAACGATGGGGGGGAGGGGGGATGGGCAAAACCACAGTGTTAGCCCCCTTTCGCGAAAAATTTTGATATAAGATCTGCCTTTATAAACTTTTCGAAAAATTTATAAATACATAAAATCAGCTGGATAAAAAGGATTTAATCAAAAATCAAAATAAAAATGAGTGATAAAATCAAGATTCTTTAAAAATATTTTATCTTTCCTTTAAAAAATTTTTGTGATCTTTTAGCCAATTCATTAATTTTTCTCTATCCTGTTCTAATGCATATAGCACTAATAGATTTATTAGCTTGTTTTTGTTTATGTTTAGTTCTTCGGCTATCTCTACTATTTTAAATTTCTGCTCTCTTGTTAAATAAAGTAGGGGTCTATAGGTATAGATTGCGTCATCCATAAAATTTATATAGTATAGAATATTTATATGTCATTTTGAATATTTGACAACTTGACAAGGTTTATAAATATATCGATACATATAATATGATATGGCGGAAACAAACCAAAACATCTCAGAAAAAAGGACAAATGAAGAAGAAATAAAAAGGTTATATAAAAAAGCAATAGAACAGGGAAGTGAAGAAGCGAAATACTTCTTAAAATTAGAAGTATGGGATCGTGACGGTTTAAGTTTTCATGAATACAAAAAGTATGAAGTAATATATGGAGAAGTAGAAGAAATAGATCTTGGCGGATGGAGTGATAACCACGGTTATGTCGGAGAAGTCTTAATAATACCAAAAGAGATTCCGACAGTAATTTATTACTGGGAGGATATAAGCTATCATTATGATGGACAAGCAGAATATATTTATATTTTCACAAGTAATGGATGGAAATGTATAAGAGTAAAATAAACTTCAATATATCTTTTTTTCTAATCTTCTGATCCCTCAAATTCTCTTTCTTCTATCTCAAATATATTTCTAACCATATTTATACTACTATCAAACAAAAATTTTAATGTCTTACTTTGGTAATAATCATAACCTTTTAAATTAATTAGTGTAATCATTTCTAAATTTTTCTTTAACCATGCTATTATCTCGCTTACCTTTTTTACAGGTACGTAATTTATCTTTATTTTGTTATTTTTAGTGTCTAATTCTATATCTATTAGTTCGGTTTCTTCAATTTCTATATCCCCATTGTTCTCTTTAATATATTTCAATTGATTTAATAA
>JBMFJL010000092.1:0-2421 GCA_049973735.1 Nanopusillaceae archaeon | reverse complement strand
GTCAAAAACATAAATTCTATCGTCTACTTTTATTATTTTTGTGTCTGTATCGATGGTTGGCAAAAAAGTATATAGTGTTATATCGACATATTCTGTTTTTATTTCTTTTCTATCTTCAAACGTCCAATATATTATATTTCTCTCTTTATCTTTCCATAGTTTTAAAAATTTGTATTTTAGTGGAATTATAATATATTTATTATCAAATATAAGAATAACCTCATTTTGTGGTAATATTACAACTTTGTTTAATTCTTTAATTTTCTCTTCAACAATAGGAAGATAAAATCTTGTTTTGAGTTCTATTGTATCTTTGGTTATTTTTTGTTCTTTTTCCTCTTCATTTTTCTTAGCCATATTTCTCCCCGAAAAAATAAAAATAAATTTTAAATTAAAAGTTATATTTTATTTTTTGAAATAAAAATTAAATATTTTTTTCATAGATTTTCTATCAGCTTCAAAAATTTTATCTCCTTCGACTCCATCACTTGCAGTGTGGGAGTAAAACTCCCACACCTCAATTTTTATTTGTTTAGCTAAAACGGTTTTCTTGAACATTAGCATGGAACCGCGGGCTAAATTCCCGCAGTCTCTCCAATTTTTGCACCATTCATTCCACGGGGCGGCAGTAATCTCTGTCGCCCCGTCATCAAGGGAATATGCCAGCTCTTTGGCATACTCCCAAATTTCATGGATAGTCCCCATTTTTATCCCCGAAAAAATAAAAATAAATTTTAAATTAAAAAATAAAATAAAAAGATTAAAAAATAAAATTATGGATCGTCTTCATTTTCATGAATTAACTCATCTACTAGCAACACGTCAGGGGCTATCTCATCAATGAATTTTCTATAATCTTCATGCGTTGTTATTTTCTTTAATTTGTTGATAAGTTCTTCTAGTGTTATTTTTCCATCTAATATATATATATGTCCATTGTACGAAACTTTAAGTTTTTTAATCTCTAAATTACCTGGCAATTTTACTTGAACTACTTCGAAAAATTCTCCTAACTGTCTTGTAAATATGGGTATTATTAGGTTGTTTTCTTGTTCCTCCTGAACCCCCACGGGGTTCACATTTCCTTTACTCATTTTTCTCCCCGATAAAAAGAAAAAACAAATATTGAATTAAAATTAGAATTAAGATAAAAAATTAAAATAAAGGTGAAATATATAGATGGTACAGTGCTAAAGCTAGCATATCCTTCATTCCACAGTTGATAGATTTAAAAAACTTATCGTTCAATTCGATCTCATATTTTTTATTATCTACAATTATAGTTGCTTTAATTCCATCTTCAATTTCTGCAGTTGTTCCATAAATGTTTTCTGTTTTAAACATCTTTGTAAATAGAGGTTCAGAAATATCAGTTATATTATATAGTAAATTATTTTTGTCATCCCTCCATATTTTTAAAAACTTTCCGTTTAAAGGAATTAATACCTGATCTCCATATACACGGCTTTTAACAAAAATTGTTTTCATGGAAGGAAGTAAAATAGCAAAAATGTTTTTTGAATGCTCACAGCCTTGTTTGGAGTCATAATAATAGAAACTCTTTACCCTGAACGATTCACTTTCATATTGTTGTTCATTTTGAGCGGGTTCTTGTTCCACATTAACCCCCCCGCTCTGGGGGTTCTCATTATTTTCTTCACTCATTTTTATCCCCGAAAAAATAAAAATAAATTTTAATTAAAAATTAAAAATAGCTATAGAAATAGTTATGAATCGTTGTCACATTCTTCTTTTTCTTCTTCAATTTCTCTTAGTAGTGATAATAATACATCTAATAATTTTTTAATGTCAATGTTATCTTTAACTATTACTGCATCTCCGTAGTATTTACCTATAACTATTTCTGATGTTTGATCGGGTGATAATTTTAGTGGTAAATACATAGTTGCAATAGGCATATATTTTGCAGTTTTAACTTGAATATAAAAATTTAATTGGATATATTCTCCTGTCTCTTCTTCTTCAATTAAATCTGCTGTATCTGTAAATATTTGCAAATATTTTAGTATAACAGAATTGCCTTTAATATTTTCATATGCTTCTATTATTGAATTTATTTTATGCTCATTTGCACTTATTAATTTATCTATAATTTCTTGTAGTAGTTGGTCATTTGTTTGTTTTTTAAATTCTTCTTTTAGCTTTGATTCTATTCTAAGAATACTAATGCTATTTAATGAACTAAATACTTCTTGTATTATTTTGTAAACCTCTTCCGTGCTATATGACACGGAAACATTTCCTTCTTCCATTTTTCTCCCCGAAAAAATAAGAGAATTTATGAAATGGAATTGAAAGATATGTTAACAATATGCAACAATCAACATTTACAATAACGCGAATCCATGAAATGGAATTGAAAGTTTGTTCAAGCTTTTGCATTTCTTCCAATACTTTTTT
>JBMFJL010000091.1:0-2437 GCA_049973735.1 Nanopusillaceae archaeon | reverse complement strand
CGTTATTGATAATCAGAACGCTAGGTCCAAAAAACTTATAAAGATTATATTGAGAAATAAATGAATACCGTAGATAGGTTATGAAATCACTTAATGTCGCGATTGTCAACTTATGGAATGACTTTAGAGGTGGTACTAGGGTAGCGCTAACAATAGCGGATATTTTGTTGATGGAGGGGCATAAAGTGGAATTGCATAGTCTAGGTGGTCCCTCCATTGAAATGCTCGATAAAGTTCATGGTACTTCTCTTATGCTTTATATAGGTAGTAGTCTTAAGGTGAAATATTATCTAGGTGGAGTGAAGGGATATATTTTATCTAAGATGACATTACAAGCCTTGGAATTGTATCGTAAAATAGTTAATGAAATTTTAAAACAGAATAATTATGATGCGGTGTTCTTATTTGATGACCTACCTAATATTGACCTTAATAAGATAAGAAGTACCATACTGCTTTACTCTCACTTTCCTTATACTGCGAGAATTAAATATAATATCTATGATATACTAGATACTGATATTAATAACTATATTATTAATATTGAATTAATTAAAGAACGAGCCAAGAGAAAGATCTTGAAGAATATGTTTTATTTCGGTGACATAAGCAGCTTTAATAATGTGAAAATATTGGTGAATTCCACAATTACGGCTATTTTTGTTAAGAAAATCTGGAACAAAGTTGATCGAGTTATATATCCACCTATTAGCAAGTCTTCTAGTTTCAATGAACATACCGAAAAGAAAGATATTGCGGTAACTCTTGGCGTAATCTCCCCGGGTAAATATCATGGGATGGTAATTGATGCCTTTTCTAAGGTTAAAAGAGGTAAACTTATCATAATGGGCAATTTAACCGATATGCGATACTTAAGTCATCTCTATAGAAAAATAAAGTTACTGAACCTAGAGAATAAAGTTCATGTCTTATATAATATACCAGATAACATAAAGTGGGACATTTTATCAAGATCAAAAATAATAATTCACGCAAAGAAATTTGAACCATTTGGCATAGCTCTAGCTGAGGGTATGTCAGTAGGTGCTGTACCAATCGTATATAGAAGTTTTACCAGTGGACCATGGATTGATATTATAGATCATGGTAAATATGGTTTTGGATTCAAGAATGAACTAGAACTCGAGTATATTATAGATGAGTTGCTTGATAATAAGTCATTATGGGAGTATTATTCTAAAAAAGCATTGGCTAGAAGTAAAATATTTAATTATGATACTTTTGAAAGAAATATACTTAAGATACTGAAAAAGTAAGGTAAATGATTAATAAAGTTTTTTCAAGAATAGAATTGATCGTATTAATAACTTGCATTACTATTCCGATTCTTTACAACTTTTTAGTACTTCATGGCCAAGTTGATGTATTTTATTCTACTACCATTACACAAGCTGAAAGTATAATTGTTCATGGTCATATTAATTATAATGATTTTAATATTCAAATATCGTTGCCTAATTGGTTTTGGCAAGAAGCCGCATATGGATATACCAGTGGATTTCTTGTTTCACCAGGCATCGAGGTTGCAATATTATCTATGGTTACAAAGCTAAGTCCATTAACTACTTTATACATTCCTGCAGCATATATTCTTATGATTTTTTCATTAACACTAATAATTAAGGACCTAGTTATAGATCTTGATAATTCAGGTAATATATATCTAAAACTGATGATTTATATGATTATTATTTTTTACAGGACTTGCACCTATACAATAGGAAAGTTTTATAATTTTGAGTATCATAGTTATGGTATTGCTTTATATATACTTATATATTATTTAATAATTAAAAAGATCATGATAAATCAAATATGGTTTAAAAATTTAATTATTATAATTCTATTATATATAAGCATGATGTTAGCTCATTATACGCAACCTTATATTATATTTGGTGATTCATTGGGTATGGCTATTATGATTACATTAATATCTTTGTTTAAAGGCTATAAGGATGATTCAATTAAAATTATTACGAAAAATAGTTGGATATTAGTAATAATTATCTTATCATTACTTTATTTGTATAATTTTTATGCATATTTTGTAGGTGGGCATATAAGTTTAGCGAGTTTTTATGTTAAAATTATCGAATATTTTGTTAGCAAATTCACAGCTTCTGGTATAACTCAACAGGTTCCTCTATTCGTAGGTTCATCTTATTTGCAAAATGTGTATTCTATACTTAATAGATTTTTTACATATATCAATGTATTTTATATTTTTATATTTATATTATTCATTATATTTAAAAAAGATAGAGATAACCATCTATTAAGGTACTTATTGCTTTATTCCTTTGAAATAGGAGGAAGTATTATGTATTTTCTTGCATATTTTTATGTATATGGAGCAAGCTTTGGTTTTAATGACCCATGGCTTATCATAATTATTTTATTTGGAATTCTGATT
>JBMFJL010000090.1:0-2453 GCA_049973735.1 Nanopusillaceae archaeon | reverse complement strand
CTCTTTTTGAGAAATATCATTTATGTACCCAAGCTTGATTGAATAAATAATTCTATCACTAAGATAAGCTCCGAAGAAATGTTTTTCCATATCTAGCTGCTTGAAAAATGATTTTTGAGCGCAATACCAATAACTAGCTACATCTGCTATGCCTATAAATGTCAACTGATCTGAAGGAAATCCAAGTTGCATTTTTCTTTTACTCATGAGATTTTCTAAATTAAACTTATTAATTATACTATCCAATTTTTGTTCTAAACCTTTATCATCTAAAGGCATTTTTAAAACCCATAAATAATTTATATAATTTACCTAGTATAAAAATTTTTGGAAGTAATTAGATTTTTGTCGAATTTAAACAAATTTATGTAAAGGTACCTTAAATGTTCATGGTTATGCTTATCTCTCTTTTATAACAATAAAAGATAGAAAGCCTTTTGTATATCATACGCAAACCTTATGTCGGCAAAATAAACGTCAACTACTTTTTTATATAAATAAATAATTTATGAAATACCATGTTCTTTAACATTATTAAAGACTATCAATATCATAATATTGACTAATTTTTATTGCACAATCAATAAGCATTAAGCAAAAGTCAATAGTATTGATAAAGCTAAATTCTTTATCCATTGTCAAAAATCAATACTACTGACTAAGTAAGGGGAGATAATGAAAAATCAAAAAACTAGCAAAAAATCATAAGCGATAATAAAAAGTCAATATTGATATAGACAATTTTCTGTTTAAAGCAATTAAAAGCAATTAAAAGTTTTTTAAATAAAAAAATTCAGAAATTTAGAAAAATAGAGTATATTAGTGTACGTATAGGGAATTCTATGATATACGTGGTATGCGTCTTCAGACTAAAATCTTAGTTTTTCGGATTGAACTTCACATACTGAACTATACTATAATAATTGAACTCTATATTTTCTTTAGGGAAACTCAAAATACCATTATGGTATTTTTATGTGATAGCAAAAATTATACTTACAAAATGGTAATGAAGAAAAACAATAATGGTATTTTAGTATATGGTTAAGAAAAGCAAAGATAGTATTTCTTAATATTTTTCTAGATTTTAATATTAGAAAAGTTTTTCTTCCTCTTTGTATAGAAAAATACTATTAAAATAAATCTTTTTACATCTTAATTATACTAACCAAATAAAAGTAAAGAAAAACAATAATCATATATTAGTACATAGTAAAGATATGCTTATATACATTAAGGCAATATTGCCTTGCCATTACTTCTAACTCTTTTCCTTCTTACTGGCTTTTATATAAATAAAATTAAGCTAAACCTTATGTTTTATTTTATATTAAACATAATAGTATGCCTTGCAAGGAAACATGATGCATAAAATTTGCTCTTTGTATCTTTACTGTTTTCTATTAAATTGCATGGACTTTTCAAATAATTTTTCTTATCAATACCAACTTATTTATAAGAGTTCAACTATGTCCTCAAAACTATTAAAGGTAAAATAATTATGTATACACTTTTATTTTTGATACCTTTTTGTATATTTTCGTCTTAATAACTCTTGTGATTCTTAAGCATAAATCAATACTTATTGCTCTTATTATTATTCCAATTATAAGATGATTGAAGTAAAAGATATTAGCCTGCATGGTGTAAAGTATAACTTATATTTTTTTAATCATAACTTTTCTTATTTTAATTGAGGTTACTCTTTATGTAAAATCCGTTGTATTTCAACCAATTTTATTAGGAATTCTCTGATGCTTCCTTGTTTATGTCTATAAAGACATCAACTTTAATCCCTTTCTTTCACAAGGCATGCCATATTTTTTCATGATTTTCAGGAAGATAAAGCAAATACCTATCATTTTCTCCCTTAAATGTCATCCTAGTAATCCTTCTTTTTGGGAGCATGAGATATCCTCTGTTAATTAATTCAAACATGAAGTCATCGCTTCTTTTTTCATAATCTATTATTTTATATATCATAAAATGGTTATAAATCAACATGGGTTTAACATGAGACTTCGAAAATAAAAAAGTTTAATTCCTTTAAAGCTTTATTTACTATGAGAATCTGTATAGTGAAAAAATATTTAAGTTTCGTAGGTCATATGAAATGTGATAATAAGCTTAAGATCTAGAAACTAAGAATTGCTATAATTGTAATTAAAAATTCACAAAACAAATAAGAATTCCCGACTATATTAACTTAAATTATAAAGAAACCATAAATGAAATCCAATACAATTTTAGGTTCCCAAACCAAATAAAACTCGGGAACTTTTTATGATTTGATTAAGTCTGCGGAGCCGAAGGTCGGGGGTTCAAATCCCCCCGGATCCGTGAAATCATTTTATAAAATAAATTTAGAATTTATGTGCCTTTTTGGTGTACATGTAGAATGAGTTTGAAATGTTTGTTAACTGGGGAGTTAACAATAACAAATTATTTATATG
>JBMFJL010000089.1:0-2473 GCA_049973735.1 Nanopusillaceae archaeon | reverse complement strand
ATAAATAAGCTTGTTGAAATTTATAATAGAAGAAAGGATATAATTGAAAGTTTAATAAAAAATGAGAGATAAAACAATTATTTATGATCTATTAAAATTGGGAATAGAAAAAAAATTGGTAAAAAAATATTTTGGAATTGGAACATTGGAAGAAATAAAATTTCCAAAAAATTTAAAAATAAAACCAAAATATCCTTATGTTTCAATGCTTCTCTCTTCTTTAAGGTTTTTTTCAATTCATTCTTTAAGGGATAAATATATTGAAATATTAAAAAATGAAATTAAAAGAAATAATTGAATTGGAAGAAATCGGAATTAAAAAAAGTATTTTAAAAAAAAGGTTTGAAATATATAGAAAGTATTTATATTATGATATGATATTTCGAGTTGCCCTAAATAAAATAAAAAAAGATGAAAATATGAAAAAATATTTAATAGAAAAATTAAAAAGAAAATTTGGGATAGAAATATGAAATTAGCAATGAAAATTGGATATTATGAATTGCCGGATTTAATTTATTGTTTAGGAGGTAAAGCAACATATACACAAATAAAATATTATTTAAAGAAAAAATTTGGGATAAGTGTTGGAGATGGAATAAGACATACTTTATTAAACAGTTTTATTGAACCTTATATTGCTATAGTAAGGCATGTAGGAGATGGTATTGATACAGGTATCCATTTCGATTTTTATTTTGAATTAAATAAAGAAAAATATGAAAGAGTATTAAAAGAAAATGGTATAGAAAGATTAACTGAAAAAATGCCTAAAAGTAAACCAATGGCTAATTATAATCCTTATGCAAAACCAAAGAAAGATGAACTTATAAGATTTGAAAAAGATAAACATATTATTAAAGCAATAATATATTACAAATTTGGCATTAAAAAAATAAAAAAGTTTGATATAAATAAGCAAATGATTCTTAGCCAATTAGATTATTCTCAACCACTTGAAATTGTTGAATAATATTAAATCCAATTATTTAAACAATGAGGGCCCCTCATTATTGCGAGGACTTAGAATCCTCGCGAACTCTGGGGTCCTCGCATCAATAATTATTATCCAATAATAATATAAAAGAGAAATAAATGAAACCCCCGCATTGCTGCGGGGGATGCCTCGCATTGACGACTCACACAAAAATCATCACTACTTCATCATAATTATAATATAAAAGAAAAGAATATATATTTTTTCGTTAATATAAATAATGCCTCGCATTGACGACTCACACAAAAATCAGGAGGTTGGAAAGAAAGCATTTAAAACAATAGTAAAAATTATTTTAAAATTAAAATATCATCCGATTCAAGTACATATTTATAAAGAAGCTAAAGAAGCTATTGAAGATGCATGTAGGCGATATTTTATAGATGCAATAATTAATTTTATTAATCGCTTTATTTATGAAGAAAAAGGATTAGTTAAACATAAAAAGAAAATATCAAAGCATTTCAAATATTTTGTAATTTGGTTTGATGATATTAATCTTTATACTGTTATTTATAATGATAGCAGAGGAGTTTATAAAAGTTATAGAGCAGTAATAGGTAAGAAAAAATTAGATAAAATAGATAATGAAATAATTGATCTATTTATTGTTTTAAGACTTCTTAATTTCAGAGTTGACTATTTGCATCAATCACGTCAAAGAGCATCGAAAAAGAAATACTTTCCAAAATCATTATTTATAAAACCTGACCCAAGCACTAAAGATTTAGATTTTTCTGATTTTCTAATAGAGTGTGTATATAAAGCGGAAATGATAAAAAGAATTCTTTTTGCAAATCCAGAATTAATAAAAACAAAAAGATTTCAAATGTTTGTTTTACTAAATTCTCCTAAAGCATTATATGAAGTATTGCTTATATTGAAAAATAAATTGCAAGCAATAAAAGATGATGAATTTGCAATAGAAGCAATTGCTCAATTAGATAAATATTTAGAATTTTTAAAAGGATATAAAAATATTAAAAAATATATTTACATTGTAGCGCCAAAACTTTTATACTTTTTAAAATATGGAATAATTTGCTATTATTTAGATTTAATAAGAAGACTATTAATTAAAAATAACAATTTACCACCAAACGGTGAAGGTCCTCCCCCACCCCCCTCCTATGTTTTTTAAAAAATTTTTCTAAAAAAATAAAAAAATTAAGTAGCTAAAAATCTACAAAATTCATCATCTTTAATCATCAACGGAAATCATCAACACTAATCATCAACATTCAAATCAACATATTTAAGGCAAAAAATTAAAAAAACTTGAATCAAATACCATAAATACATTACACAGAATATAAATAAAAATAACAAACAAGTTACAACAACAACATAATAGCTCGATTAATCATTGAATATTACCAATAATGCTAATCAACAACGACTCGTACGAGAGCTATTTTTACCACCACGAAGTACTCCTCGAAGTTCAGCACGCACCTTCCCAGGGTGTTCTGGGTG
>JBMFJL010000088.1:0-2654 GCA_049973735.1 Nanopusillaceae archaeon | reverse complement strand
CACCGAGGATCTCCCATGCAGTTTTAAATGACTCAAGGCTAGATAAATTCCCCAGCTTTACTTTCTTTGACTTTAGTTTTTCCACTAATATATCTGATGCAAGTCTTCTATTCTCACCTTTTGGAATAGTTAATCTCTCAAAAAACAAAGATTCGTAAAGTATTTCACTAAAAAGCTCCCATCTATCCAAAACTAAGTTTCTTACACTTATAACTGTTACGTCTTTCTTCATATGTGAAAGAATCTTATTTAAATTCAATGAGAAAGTATTTGATGTAACTTTTCCTAGTGCATCTTTTGAAAACTCCCCTTGTGGATCTATTACAAATATAGCCATATCAGGATATCTTGCATATGCTAATAGAATCATTTTTGCCAATACTGACTTTCCAGAACCTGTTTTCCCAAAAATTCCTATATGATAAGCTTCTCCAGCACCACTAGGTCCTATTCCAAAATGTTTGAACCAAAGAGGAAGCCTTGGCTTAGATCCATAAACATAGCCTAAATAAAATATCTCATTTTTATATTGCTCTAATAAATTTTCTAATATTTCATCGGTTACTAGATGAATAGGGGTTCCGGTAGCTGGAATAGTACCTAAAATACTTGGTTCAAATCTACCGGCATCGTCACTAAATATAGCACTTATCGTCATATTTCCAAGGTGAGTATCCTGTTGCCCGCTTATAGGGTTAACTTGTCCTCTTTGTCTTGCTAAAGATCTAATTGTTGGATCTTCCAACCATACATTTCTTAACTGAATTTCAGTGATTTGTCCTAATGCGTAGTGTGGCTTTCCGTCCTGGGAAAATCTAAACATTGCAAGCTCACCTACAAGCTTCTTATCAGTAGCAGTACCTAGTATGTCCAACGAAATTTTGCTAGTGGAAGACGGCGATCCGATGGTACCAATTCTTTCTGCATAGTCTATCAACTTAATTAGATTTTGCATTTTATTATACAAACTTACCTCCCAGTTTCTGTCCTATAACTATGCATACTAAAAAATATATCCATAATATCTCCTTGGTGCAACTCTGTTATTCGCTTGGTAGCCGTCTGCCTAAATGCTGGAATAGCGTTACCCAACTTTTTTACCATTCTATCTGCTATGTATAGTGGATATGGTTCCATAATACCTGGAGTTCCAGATTGATATTTAATGCCCTGAAGTAATACTGCTATACGATAGTTATTTGTAGCAATAGAATATGGTACCTCAATTCTTAAAGCCGGCGTCCAGCTATGGGGTCTATAATACATTACATATAAACTATCAATAGAGGATAAAATATCATTTATTAAATTCTCTATACTCCGATCATTAAATGGGTTTTTTATATGCCAAGGTTGTTGAGGTTGTCCCAATGGAATTGGCGATATAAGTTCCCCAGGAGCAAGTATATTAGTCAAAATTGCCCTGTCATCATAATGAGATGGCCAACCCAGACTGTCTCCCAATTCTCTTTTTGTGGTATATTTAGGTAAACTTACAAACAATTTATCATTTCTGTTAGCATGTAATATGGTTTTATAATTACTTAAGAATTCTAAATATCTGCTATATAGTTCATTTCCAACTTCGGGCAGAAATCCTTCCTTCTGCCACTCTAATATTCTGTTGATTGCTTGATTCATATATATTAAAGGCGTAGTAAGAGAGCCGTCTAAGAAAACTATATCATGCGGTGCTTTATTTGCTAACTCGAGCTCCATTTCGAACATTAACCCTCTAATTACTATGCCTATATCAGGATTGTGTCTTTCTGGATTAATAAATACTCTGTGAGTGGGTTTCTCCCAATATCTATGTTCAGAAGGTGGAGCTAGACCTTCTATTGCAACTGCTGCACAGGCAACAATATCTGTTGCTAAAAGCCTCTCTACTACGTATGCACCATCTACCCCACACGTAGTTGGTATTACTGGATAAACAAATTCATTATCTCGCTTAAGAATCATTCTTTCTTCTAATTGTCTTCTCATTTTATCTATGCTATCTTTGATTTCTTTAAAAGATTTATAAAGTTTATCACCAGTCTCCTCACTCTTAGACAGCATTTCTTCTACAAGGGCTTCTGGTAGTTCATCAAAAGGCATTTGATTGTATATTTCCGTCATCAGCTGTTTAACCATTCTATAAGTTGTATAGAACTATTTTTTGAAATGGAAGATGATCAAAAGATGATTTACTTATCATTTTACCATCGATCATAGAATTCATTATAAGGAATACTATTATATTTGTCAAGTAAATTTATAATTTAATATCATGAATACTTACCACAAAAAATGTAACACATACCTACAACCTTAATCTAGTATTAAATTCTTTATTTCCATAAACCGTGTTATGCTTGTGGCTACTTCCATATATCCTAAAGACAGGTCTGATAGCCTCATAATACTGGTCTTACAAAATTGTATTTATCTATTTACTTTCTTAATATGTTATTCAGATGCTCTAATTGTATACTCTATGCCTTCTATAAAAAATAGCTAATTCTTGGACCCAAAAACAAATTTGTGTAAATTGCGAAATTTTATGTTTAAATACTTTAAAAGGAGGTTTTGCATATGGCAAGAAGAGGAAGACCACCCAAAGTAGCTAATCTTGATGAAGGTTTAAAGAAAATCATAGAGACCATGGA
>JBMFJL010000087.1:0-2751 GCA_049973735.1 Nanopusillaceae archaeon | reverse complement strand
CTATTGAGCTATTGTTAAAGTCGAGATAAGGTCCAAAAAAGGAACTTGTAAATGGCAGAAGTTGCCATTTACACATACCTAATTTGTCATCAACCTTTAAAAGAAGTTTAGAATCAAGAATAATTTCAATAGGTACCTTAAGAGCTGGATATGGACTTTTTGATATTGCTTTTCCTTCTTCATCTATTACTATTTGCTCATTATGGAAATACACAAGGTCCGGTATTGAAGAAAATGCTTTATAAATTTTTTCTAACCTATCTTCCCTATACATATCATCATCTTCTAGAAAAGTTATTATATTTCCCTTGCTTTCCTTTAAGCCTAATGCAATTTTACCTCCTAAAGGAACGATATCTGTTATAATATTTTTCCATTTATTCCTTTTTATTATATTATCTGATATGGGATCTTCAAAGTTCTTAACAACTACAACTTCAAACTTATTTTTATCTAATGTTTGTTTTTCAAGACTTTTTAATGCATATGACAGAAATTGTTTTCTATTATGAGCAGTAACTATTACCGAAATTAAAGGTTTCACTCTTTTTCCTATATATTAAATAATTAATTTATCTTATAAACCTTTATTGTTAAGATATTTAATATTAATTGTTGAGTTAAAAACGTTAATGAAACATAGAATAACTATAGAATAACAAAATTACAATAAGGGACGTGATAAATATTATGAAATAAATATACACCGTTTTTTAAAAATGATTATTAAAGCTGTTAAAATTAACTATTGGACAAAGACGATGATATTATGGAAATCTACAAAAATTCAAATAAATATCTTTATTAATGTAAACAATTTCTTAATAAATTAAGCTTTTAGTATTTATTGCTGATTGTCTTAATTTGCAATAGTATTTAATATGTGCATGAAATCCATATTTATTAAATGAACGAATTTATAAACTAAGATTACAGAAAATTGATCATATTTAATTAAATTATAATATGTTTATATTTGATTTTGTGCTATGAATTTGAAAAGACATGTTTTATAAAATACAAGAAATCAGAATATACAATGACATCGATTTACATTATAAATAAGAGTAAGTCATATTATAAAATAAGAAAATAAATATATTAATGTGAAATGCTAATAATTAGGGATAGGTGATGAATGTTTGCTAAGAGCTAGTATAGATACTATTAGAAGATCAAAAGAGATAATCAATATTTATAAAAAAGCCTATATAAACTATCTTTTAGTCCTTTTGAACCTTATAATTCATAATAAGGCTCACGCAAAACTGCGAAGTGGACACATGATTTCTGGTGATAGAGAAATATTAGGTGCACTAGCCAGATTAATATCTAAGAATGCAAAAATTACAGCAATAGATAATAATATCATTACTATAGAGATTCACAACAAAATTCTAAATCCTAATTTGCAATTGGTTAAGACTCTTTACTATGTAATAGATAAATTAGGAGATTATGAATTGCAAACGCTACAAATAAGTGGAGACAAAGTAAAATTTCTTGTTGATGGTAAAACCATTGAAATAATTACTGGAGACTTACTAACTCTACTTGATGGAATCGTAACGTACAGATTGCTTAACGTAAAAGATAAAAAAATTCTTGATATCGGTGCGTATGTTGGTGATACAGCAGTAATTTTTCTTACAAGAGGAGCAAAACAAGTTACAGCTGTTGAACCATCTCCATGGGCTTATGAAATGGCTAAAATTAACTTACTTAATTATTTAGATCGTAC
Organism: Nanopusillaceae archaeon; assembly: GCA_049973735.1. GTDB lineage: Archaea > Nanobdellota > Nanobdellia > Nanobdellales > Nanobdellaceae > Nanobdella. The sequence goes on along the minus strand of JBMFJL010000087.1, from coordinate 1,010 downwards.
AATATTACTTAAATGCGCTATTGATAAAGATTCAAATAAGGTTTATATTTTGCCTGATAGCATAACTAGTAGATGGTTTTATGCACAAAGATCTAAAAAAGGAAATGTTAAAGTTTTTAGCTGTACTCTTGATTCTTTAATGGAAAAATATGGTCCTTTTGATATATTAAAAATGGACTGTGAAGGTTGTGAATACGATTCAATACCTTATAGCAAAAGGCTTAAGGATTTCAAAGAAACTTTAATAGAATACCATAATGGTTATGAAATACTAGAAGAAAAGCTTAGAAATGAAGGATTTAAAATACAATTTTTAAGAGAAGATGTGTATGATAAACTATTTGATAAACCATTAAATCCAAAACTTGGTTACATTTATGCAGTAAAACAATAATTAAAAATATTTTGTTTTAGAGATATACAGCAATTAAACTCTTAAAAATTATATTATTTTACTAAATTCGAATCTACTTGCCCAAGTATTGCTCCAAGTGTGAAAAAGTAAAATTATATTATTTTTACTAATTCCGAATTTTGTACAAGAACGGAATGTATTTGATTATTATAATACATATTTTTTAACTATTTCATTTCTTTTATTAAAGTTTTTATATAAGTTCGTTTATTTAGCAATTGGTGGAAAATTTTGCCATTTTATATGGAAAGAATGGAAATTCATGATGTTATTTTAATAAAACCAAAAGTATTCAATTATAACAGGGGCTATTTTCTAAAGACTTATTCTTTTCCTCAGTTTTCAATGCTAAATATTGATTTTAAGGTTATACAGGAAAATCAATCATGTTCGAAAAGAAATAACTTACTTTCGTATATCCATAAAATGTTAAATTCAATCCATTAAGCTTGTAAGCTGTTAACGCACTTTGAGCAAATCCATAAGAATACCTCCAGTTTGATGATACAAACCAATGGGTTTCATAAATTAAGTTGCTAGATAAAATAGATATTGTTAACCGAGAGGTTAACAATGATATTGCATATATGATTAT
>JBMFJL010000086.1:0-2752 GCA_049973735.1 Nanopusillaceae archaeon | reverse complement strand
GGTTTTTGTGAAACTATACCTTGTATTTGTTTGTATCTATTGTATAAATATTCAAACACTACAGGATGAAATATTCTAACTGGTAAAATGATTTTACCAAAGTTCTTTGACCTTTCTTCTTTAGTGTTACCAAAAATAATAGTACTGAATATTCCTGCAGGATCTGGACTATCTTTTATAAATGTCTTAGGTGATGTAACAATACCTTTCGTATCTATATCATCACAAGTTAAAAGTCTACTAGATTGATTATTAATGTTCAACATAATGTTTTATTAAAAATGTTAAAAAATGAACTAATCTATCTTTGAACAGTAATATATAAACTTTATAAAATCTGTTGTTTTATCTGATATAAATTTTTCATATATAAGAAATTTCTTTCTAGTATTACCTTTTGTTTTGTAAAAGTAATTATAAAGTTTACTTTCAAGTAATTTTTGTTCTGTATTAGTTTGATTATTTTGACCAGATGTACTACCTTGTTGTGTAGTAGTTTGTTGACCAGTTTGTGGTTGACCAGTTTGATTACCTTGTTGTTGATTGTTTTTCATTTCTTTATTCTTTTTTACTGCTTCATTAATTTTACTCCATAATAATGCTATACCACCACCACTTATAATCAACAACATAAGAAATGTAGGTTTTTTAAATAATCCAACAACTTTATCTAGAAGCCAGTTATTAGTTAATCTACTGATTATAAGCAATGTTATGAACAAACCAATTAAGGCAACAGTAAGAACTGGAAAATCTTCTTTTTCTACTTTATTTTGACCATTATTTTGATTGTTGTTTGGTTGTTGAGGTTTTTGTTGTTGAGGATTATTTTTATTTGCATTATAACCTTTTAAATATTCAACACCATAATCTTTAAGAAAAGTTCTAATAAGGAACATACAAACTCTCATTATTGCATTTAAAATCATAAAAAAAAGATGTGATACTAAGTTTCCTATAAATCCAACTAACTTTTGAAGTAAACTATCTTTCTCTTCATATTTTTCAAATTCCTCTTTAGTTTTAATACCTTCAATTGTAAATATTTTTCTTCCTTCTATTATATCTGACAATATTTCAAGTCTATGTTGTAAATAAACTACAGTAAGAAACACAAATTTGGCAAATGCAGACATGTGTTTACATCTTGGAGTTTCATTTGAATTTTTAGTTGTAGTTTGATTTTGAGGTGGATTTTGAGGTGGATTTTGAGGTGGATTTTGAGGTGGATTTTGAGTTGATTCATTTTCTAAAAATGCTTTTCTACCACCATATTTCTTTTCCATTAAAAACATTTGTTTATTACTTGGAGGACTACCACTTGGAGGACTACCACTGTTTTGAGGATTCTGGTTATTGTTCGTAGTAGTCGTTGTCGTACTTGAACCATTTTTTTCACAATTTTCATAATATTCAATAACTTTTTTTACATAATTTCTATCTTCAATAAACACATCGTTCAATTTTTTAATATAATCATCATCAGGCATAGTCCTTACAGTATCATTAAAAAGTTTTACAACTTCATCTTTTTTACCTGCATTAACAAATCCTGCAATTTTTTCCAAGTTGCCATTAATTGTTAAAGCATCACTAACAACAGTATTTATAGTAGTATTAATCAAACCTCGAGTATTATCATTTACTAAATCTTCTGGTAAAAGATTTTTTAACTTATTTTCAATATAATCATGATCATATTTATTATCTCTTAAAATAGAAACAACATCTTGTGATGCATCACCAAGAGTTGGTTTTAATAAATTTACAAGAAATTTTTGTTGCCTCTCTACATTCGGATCTTTTTTTTGAAAAAATTTTTGTAAAAATGGAACGTTGCTAAAAAAGTCCACTATATCGCCAAATTTGGCGTAATAAACTACAAAAAAACTAGATAATGCAGTAACCCCTGCACCAAGACCACCTAAACCTTCACTTAACAAGTGATTATATTTAAAAACAAAAGATGCCCTTATATCATTCTCATATAAATGTCCATTTCTTGCTTCTTCTATTCTTAACAATGTTCTATAAAAATCTTTAAGATTATCTTCTAATACTTGAGGATCTATACTGTCGAAATAATTATAAAAATGTTCTCCTTTTCTATGAATATGTGAAGTAATTTGACAAGCATAATCAAACCAATAAACAAGATCTCCTTTCGTTAAATCATATTTTATACTTTGGCTTAAATTCATAGAGTAACCTCAATTATGCATAATCCAGTTATGTACTTTAAAGTACAAAATCGTTAATGGTTGACAAGACTAATATTATAAATAAATTATAAAGACATGAAAAAAATTGGAATAGATGTTTCAGAACTAATTAGACAAGATGCAGGAACAGGAATACAAAGAGTTACAAGAAATGTATCAAGAAATCTTGTAAAATTATCACTAGAAGAAAGTAAAAAAGACATACCTGAGTTTGAATATACAGTTACATCTGGTTCACATTCAACAGAAGGTTTCTATGATGTTAATCTAATGATATACCAAATGATAAAAAACAAAGATAACAATATGACAAAAGAGATAATAGAAAGTACCAAAATAAACATAGGAGAATTTGATATATACTTTTTCTTAGACTTTCAGGTTGATATATTTTTGAAAAACATTAACTACCTAAAAGAAATAAAAACATACTACAATACTAAATATGTTTATTTCATACATGACCTATTACCATTAAACTTCACTCTTGGTTTTCCAAAACATCTTAATGAAAAATTTAAACATTTCAT
>JBMFJL010000085.1:0-2754 GCA_049973735.1 Nanopusillaceae archaeon | reverse complement strand
CTATTAATAAAATACCCAATATTAAAAGAAGCTTTTGTTTACGATCCAGAAAATAATGTATATTTTATAAAAATTACAGAATAGGTCTATTTATTATAACAACATAACCAATATTTCTTATAGTATCTATTATAGCAATATCTCCACTAAAACCTACATTATATAGTACATTACCAACATATATAGTATCCCTATCATGTATTATACTATCCCCAATACCAAGTGCTATGTTTGGTTGTAACTTATCATATGCGAAGAGGTTAAATACAATATTCAATTTTAATCCTATGTACTCTAGATTATCATATATTTTTTTTATTAAACTATAATACTCCTCGATATTTAATGTCCTACTCCTATCCTTATATATCTTATAAAAATGTACATTACTCCTAAAATCATCTGGGGTTATAACATCTATCCACCCACCATATCTGACCTTTAATTCCTCATCGTTCACAACATCGCTAATAACATCTATCATATTTTCGATGAAATCCATAATATATTTTAATACATTACTTTTAATAAAATATTATGCTTCATGAAATAAAGAGAATAATTGTAACTCCTACTACTATATATGGAATATTCGACTCAGAAACAAGAAATACTTACCATATTGCAAAAGTTTCATTCTCAGGAAAACAATACTATTGTTCCTGTGAAGACTTCCTATTCAGAAATAATATGAAAATGTATCATGATAAAAAAGTCTACAAATGTAAACATATCCAATTCCTCGAATCCCTCCTAAAACACCCATTAATATTGAGAAAAGTATTTGAACTAAGAAGAATGGGTCTAAGAGATATAAGAATAATATTAGAAAATACAGATCTAGAAAAATACGAACCCTATTTAAATAAATCCTTTACGAATTTTTCATACATTTGATTTCCTATATCCTTACTAGCATGATATGATGCATAGAATCTACAATAAGATTCCATTTGCTGTCCATTCTGACTAATACATTTATTATAATAATCATTATACTTTTTCATAAACTCAGGTACAGAATCTACTAGATTATCACTCAAATCAGATAATGCCCTTGGTAAATTCTCTATTGCATCAATTATCTCATTTATAGTTTGATCAACAACTAATTTAATTCCTGTTGTTAAACTCTTACTCCTTATTTTATTATATAAGCTCTCTATAGGATTCTCTGCCATATAAATATATTACATTCCATAAATAAAAAATCACCCTTTATAATCTTTGAATTATAGTGAACTTACGACTGCAGTAAGTATATTGGTTAATAACTCAGCTGTTTGTTTAACTTGTTCAAAGAATTTAGCATCTCTATTTACCAACTTTCTAAACTTATTTATATCCCCATGTATCCAAGCAATAATTTCACTTTGGTTTCCACATATAGCAAAATTATTTTTTGTATCATAAAAACATTCAAACCCAATATTCTCATCAAATCTAGTATATCTCATAAAGTCAATTAATTTATCTACAGCATATCTCTCAATCCCCTTTTCTTGTTCACCAGTCTTGATAAATGGCTGATTCATAATATTTTATATCTTTACAATCTTATATTTGTTTTACTATTCAAATTCCATGAAACAATCTTTTATAATGAAAGAGTATAAATATAATGTATGAGATCTATAGAAACTCTATACAAACTTATCTATGAAATAATAGCATTAATAGTTTTAATAATACTAGTTTATTTTTTCATAGAGACAATCATTGGTATATCAACGCAAAAGGATAATCAATATAAACAATATACATCTGAAATAGCAAATGTAATAAAAAATGGCGGACAAGTTAATATTATAAATTATGATCCAGAATATGTACCTACTATAGTTATCGATTCTCAAAATAATATTTGGGTATATATGTATAAATGTCCATTATCAGAAAATCAACCTATTAGTCCAATTGCAACCTGGGCAATATCCTCTATACCATTAAAAGTACCAAATCCACCACCAGATGGTCCAAACTCAATAGATGCATATATATTTTCACCCGATCTTACATTTTGTTCACTACTATCAAAGGCAAAAGTAGGACCATTAAATCAATATCAATTAGAAATAAACATAAAAAATATGGGAGGAGAAGTAGGATATTTAATAGTAATACCAAATATACCAGGTATAACACCTCCACAAAATGTAATACCATATTATGATTTCCAAACATCAATATATATACAAGATCCAGCATACAAAGAAGTTCACTCAGGTAAAATATATTTATATAAACCATCATTAATATCAATAAATAAAGTTGGAGCTGAAATAGATTATAAAAATGCTATATGTTATTTATCTAAATTGGATAAAAATATTTCAAGTTGTATAGAATTCCCAACATTCTTCATGCCACCTGTAAATAAAGTTAATCAATATATACAACCAGTAGGAGCTTTCTATTATAGTAGTGTAGGTCAATATGCACTTGAAGATACAGTAGAAGGTATTCCTATAATATATTACAGGTTAGAAACACAATATGTTATAATGCGTAATATTGATCTAGTATTTTCAAATCAAGATGGACAGATTACCCTAACCTATCTCATTAGGTAAACCAGGGTCCCCCAAGGTACCATTCAATAATTTTGAACGGATGTCACCTCCATCCGTTCATACTTTTTGAACGGATGTCATATCCACTGATGTGGATGTCACCTCCATTCAATAATTTTGAACGGATGTCACCTCCATCCGTTCATACTTTTTGAACGGATGTCATATCCACTGATGTGGA
>JBMFJL010000084.1:0-2815 GCA_049973735.1 Nanopusillaceae archaeon | reverse complement strand
ACAGGATGTAAGAATCCAAAAGCAGTTACAATATTAATAAGAGCTGGATCAGACCATGTAGCGGACGAAATTGAGAGATCTGTAAATGATGCAATAAGAGATGTAGCAAATATAATAAAGCATGGAAAAATTATAGCAGGTGGTGGTGCTGTAGAAATGGAGTTAGCAGAAGCTATTAGAAGAGAGGCTAAGAAAGAATCTTCAAAGATACAACTTGCAATGTTGGCTTTCGCAGAGGCATTAGAGGCAATTCCAGCAGCATTGGCAGAAAATGCAGGAATGGATACAATTGAGGCAATGGCTCAATTAAGAGCAGCACATGAAAGCGGAAAGAAATGGTATGGAATAGATGCAATAGAAGGAAAAGTTGCAGATATGTGGGAAAAGAATGTAATAGAACCAGTTAATATAACATTGCAAGCAATAAAATCTGCAACAGAATCTGCAATTATGATATTGAAGATTGACGATGTAATAGCTGCGATAGGAAAGTCTTCTTCAGAAAGTTCGAAATCAAAATCAGAAGAAGAGGAAACTGATATAGAGTAATTTTTTTTAAATTTATAAATTCAGATGTATATATATTTTTTATGTCTGCTTACGAAATAATCGAAGCAGATCCACTAGATAGATTGACGAGAGAAATAGAAGGTTTAAAAAAAGATCTTAAAATTTTACAAGATCAATTAAAAAATAGTATTGAAGAAATAAGAAGACAAGTACAACAAACTGGTAAGCTAGTTGATAAACCTGTAGAAGAAAAAGTAAATACAACGAAGCAAGTAATACAAGATAATAATTATTATATATACAGAGATTTAATGGAATCTTTGATGAGGAGTAATCAAACTTTGATAAAAAGCAATATTGATTTACAAGCAAAAATTTCCGAATTAGTTGTGATTTCAAGTAACTTATATAAAGAATTAAGAGAATTAATAGAGATATTTAAGGAAGCGGCTTTAATAAGGTCTAGGAGATCTGTTAGTGGAATAAATGAAGAAGAAATACAAAAAAGATTAGAAACTTTAGAAAAGTCTAATCTAAAGCTAGCAGAGATGATAGATTCTCTGAAAAAAACAATAGAAAATATCCAAGGAAATAAAATTAGCACAAATTTAAACCAGAATATTAGAAGATGAAGCTTCAGACAGGACTTATTTCTTATCTATTAATAGGTTTATTAGTAGCTGCTATAGCGATTGGTGTATATGAATGGGGAATACCAATGATACAAAAATCACAATTGCAAAATACAATAAATAGTGTAAATACACAGTTAAGTTCTGTTGCAAATACAATTTCAAATGTGGCAAATGGTAAAGGTTCTACAACAGAGTCATTAAACTTACCCCAAGGAACTATTACTATAGAATATGATCAAATAAAATATACATTTGAGGTACCAACTACATATTTTAATCCTTCTGTATCTTTTGTGCCAATAAATTACAATATATATATACCATGTGGACAAAATAATACAGTATATGTAAATGGAGGCACAGTTCAATTATGTGGTGTACCAACCTTATTAGTTTATGCAAACAATACTAATATTGTAATACAGGATGTAAATAATGTTACAAAGATATTTCCATTAACTAATATAAAGTATCTTATAACGCAGTATTATGTGTTTAATGTGAATGTGAATGGAAATCAAGTGACTTTTATACCAATATATAATACTGCTATTGTTTCATCTTCATTGTATCCTCCATGTATTGTAAATGCAAATCAGCAAGAAGGTCTAGTTACATATACAATAACCTGCAGGCCTGTATATGATCCGGTTACAGGACAGTGTCATTGGATAAAGTTAGTTCCTACGGGACAAAATTCGGTTACTACAAATAAAATTGTAAATCTTAATATACAGTATAATAGAATGGAAGTAATTAATGATCCAAATTCTACTGTATGTAATCAGTTGATACAGTATTACATAACATCTTCTATAGTATAATGCCTAATAATGTATTAGAGGTAGTTTTAATATTTTTAGTTCTCTTTTTTTCATCACAAATATTTTTAGCATATTTAAAATATATTGCAAATCCATATAGATATTCTGATTTTATCGCGAATTATATACATAATAACAATTTTTTTTGTGTTAACTTAGTATATTTATATCCCGGATCATCTTTAGGATGTGTTCCGTCAGAAAAATATTTGAGTTCAGTTTCCGTAGAAAGTAAAATGTTGTCTACATATTATGAAAATTCTATAAAAACAAATAACTTAAGAATTCTACAGAGCCAATATATAAAGGGAATTTATGGGGTAGCCTCTGGAAATTATTTTATATTACCAGAAATAAAAAATGGCACCATAATATATAGAATCTCATGAACATTTATATTTGCAGAAGAATTGTATGAATAATATGGACAATATATTTGACTTTATAGATGATGTTATAGATGTTGTATCATATAAAGAATATGTAAAAAATATCAAACCTAAAAATGTGATCAGATTCATTAATTATCCATCTCCAAAGGTTATAAAGAGAATAAAAAATGTGAAAATAATAAAAAATGTGCCGCCAGAATATAAAGGAACTCCTAAAGAAAGAAAGAAAAAAGAGGAAAAATTTATATCTAAAACTACAAATTTATTGGTTATACCTAAGTTAGAAGATAAAAAAATAGAGGAAAAAGATAAAATAAAGTTTTTTGTTGAATTATATGGTAAAGAAACTGATATAAATAGAATGAATTATCCATTAACAAAAATGAATATACTTGGAAAAGAATATATATTTGCATATGCAAATATAGAGAAAGATGCGACGGGAGAAATTATC
>JBMFJL010000083.1:0-2832 GCA_049973735.1 Nanopusillaceae archaeon | reverse complement strand
GTATCACCACCATTAGTACCATTACCAGATCCCCAACTTCCACCACCGTGTGTTGACAACCCTGCCCCTCCACCTCCTGCAGTGGCAGTTATGTATATTATATTGTTAAGAACATCATAAGGAACATAAAAAACATTATTTTCAGTTATAAGTACATTAACAATTTGAGAAGAGTTTATAAGGTTATAATTTATTGGTAATGGCATAACTATCCCTAGTTATGTACCTCAAATTAATCTTGAACATCATTTTCTAAAGATTCAATTCCACCACCAAACATATTAGTCATTAATTTAGTAATATTATTTTCTATTATATCATTTATCATGTCATTTGCCTCTTCTTTGGAAATTATACCTAAATCTGCTTTTTTATTAATATCTTCCACTTTATCGTATTCAAACATATTCTTTAACTCTATTTTTTTATCTTCATCAATACCAGGTATATTCATTATATTTTCAATAAGTCCAGACAAATTACCGTCATTTTGATCTAAACTATTTACCAATGACATCAAATAATCATCATGTTCATCTAATTTGTCTTTACCTTTTTTATTATTTTTATTCTTTTTGTTCTTGTTAGTAGGTTTAATTTTTTTCTTATTCTTTAACTTCTCTGCAGCCTGTTTCTTTCTTTGTTCTAGAAGTTTTTCTTTTTCCTCATCCTCCTTATGCTTATTATACTTTTCATCTAATTGTTCCATATTAACTTCTCTAAGTTTATCATACATTTCTTTTTCTATCTTGTCTTCGTAGTTCTTTTCTTGTTCAGTCTTTTCTCTAAACAATACAGTAACATTAAGATTATTCAAACCGAAACCATAATACATGTTTATATCATCCGCAGAATTTATAGGAACAAGTATTTTTACTCTTTCATGTTTTAAATCAGATATTAAAGGTATAACAAAAAGGTTTTCATATTCCTGTAAAAGTTTATTGTTAGTTGCGTTATTTAAGAAAGTATTTATCACCAAAACAACCCCAGTATTTTTAAGTTCTTCTTTGTGGGCAGACAAATAAGATTCTATATCATGTTTAGTTGGTAAAACCTTTATATCAACATATGAATACCTTACAAAATAACCAAAAGATTTAGATTGAGTTACTGTAAAAAAATATTTACTAGAAACGTTATCACCTATTATCAAAATTTTGTTTAAACCTTTTTCTTTTATAGTGTCATAAACAGATGTCATGAATGCATTAAAGTTTGTATAAACATCCTCAAAAGTAAAATGTATTTTACATCTGCCAACATAATCACTATATTTAACAACATCGTCTTCATTAGAAAGTAAAACTTTCAAATAGTTTCTAGACAAAGAATAATCTAATGCATGTAATATTTTATAACCTACATCAATTATATCTGATAATTTTGTCCTTCTAAACTTATTTCTATCAATGTATATTTCACCGTTGTTTAAATTTAAAACTACACTAAACTCATCTTCGTTATGAGTATAAAGAACTACTTCACCATGTTGTTTTTCTTCAGACATACGAAACCTCCATTATGTTAAAATCAATATGAAATATATTTAAAATATTATTTAAAACAATAACAAAAATCATATTTTTACATCAAAACCTATAAAATAGGTATTTATCTTACCTTCAGAAATACGTTTTAAATCATCATACAACTTTAGAACTACAGATTTAAACCAATCGTAACTTTTATCTTCAGGATAAACTACAAAATCAACCAATATTTCATCACTACAAGGATCTCTAAGAAGTCTGATATAAAATTTATATCCTTCATCAAACAAATGATCAATTACCTTTGATAACAAATTCATAATATCATCAGTCATATTTTCAATCAATTCTTCAAACATACCATTGTAATGTTCATCAATTTCAATGTTTAACATTTCAATACCTTTCTTAAAACACTGTTTATCTTTACAATCTTCAAACTTAAACTTTTTAGTTTCGTCAAAAACACTCATAAACACCTCCTAAAATTAATACAAAAACTATAATCTTACATCAAAACCTATACAAAAAGCATCTCTGTGTTTTCCAGAAATTTGTTTTAAATAACCGTTTAATTTGGTAATTGTAGTTACATAAGATTCATAACTTTTATCTTCAAGTTTAACTACAAAATCAATTGATATTTCATCACTACACGGATCTCTAATTATCCTAATATAGAATTCATATCCTTCATCTAGTAAATAATCAAACATATTCAATAAGATATTCATTAGAACATCAGACATACATTCAAAAAATTCCTCAAGTATACCATCATAATATTCATGAATTTCAATATTTTGTTTTTTCAAAGCATCCTTAAAACATTGTTTATCTTTACAATCATTAAACCTAAATCTTTTAGTTTTATCATTATATTCCACAAATCACCTCCTGTTAATCACTTTTAGGTAATTACTATAATAACCATCGAAAAACTTATCGTAACCTTTTATCAAATAACTTTTAAGTTGGAATGCAACTGGCATTATTCCCAATGGAGGAACTGCATTACCTATCTGTTTTCTAACTTCACTAACAGTTCCTTTAAAAACAAAATCATCTGGAAATGTTTGTAATCTTGCCCTTTCTCTATTTGTTAAAGGCCTAGGTTCATCATAATGGTATCCCCATGTTCCTCCTCCACCATTTGCAATAATTGTTGGTGAAGGTTTAGTTCTATCAAGTCTTTTATAGATATTACTCATTAGTCCTTTAACTGAATATTCTGGTGGCAAATCTTTAAAATTGCCACCTTCTGGTATCCTTTGAAGAAGTTCTACTGTTCTTTGTTTTATGTTTATATATTCGTTGTTGTATGGAACATCTTTGACAT
>JBMFJL010000082.1:0-2843 GCA_049973735.1 Nanopusillaceae archaeon | reverse complement strand
TTCCAAATTATTATTTTTATCGAATAAGATTTATTCGAATCAAACCGATTTTTATAATCGATTGTAAAAAAATTCTGAATAATATAATACTTATATATGCTATAAAATTTTTATAAAAAATTAATAAAAATTTAAGAAAAATATGAAAAAAATTTCCGAGTGTATCAAAAATTTATAAAGAAATTAATAAAAAATTATAAAAAAACTTCTCAAGGGTATTAAAAAAACTTTAAAAAACTGTAAAAAACTTTTTCAAGGGTATTAAAAAAACTTTAAAAAACTGTAAAAAACTTTTCAAGGGTATTAAAAAAACTTTAAAAAACTATAAAAAAATTTTTGTGGGCATCAAAAAAGTGGATATTGTCTATAAATTTAATTTAAAATTAAAGTATATCCGTGTGTTAGTGGCTGTCAGTGATTTATGGATAACATTGATAATGTGAATAAAATTTCCGGGGAAGTAAGAAAAATACTGAAGGGAAAATTATTTACACCCAGGTCTCGCCCTTTATAATTGCCATTTTAAAATATTTACTTTTACATTAAAATTCTCATGATACCTCTAAGTTTTCTCAATAGCAATAACAGATCAATTATGAAGTGGTCTATATCATTTAATCCTTTAAGAAATTAGATTATCTTATCAATATCTGAGAATTTCAATTTTGTTATTTCCTCTTATCTTCATCAATAATTCTTAGGAATTATTTCTTATTAATATCCATTAAAATAATCCTAATATTATCAACTCCTTAGAAAAACGGATATTGAACTAATCTTAAGATTTTCATTAACAATATTAATTGAATTCTCATCGAAATTTCATGGATATGATATTTGACAAAAAGCTTCATCGTTAACATTATTATCAATGTCTTATGTAATTTATCAAAAATTAATGGAAAATTGTATACATATAAGGTTACTGGCATATGGGATCCTAATAAGAAGAATTCAAAACAGAATAGAAAATATCTTGGCATGGTTGATCCTAAAACAGGGGAAATAATAAAGAAAAGAGAATCTTCGAAATCAGTGTTTGCATATGATTATGGTTATGTAAAAATGGTTGAAATATTTTACACTAGATCACGATCAGAAGAAATACTAAAAAAATATTCTACAAAGATAATAAAAAGACCAGAATCTTATATTTTCAGGATTAATTAATCAGCCTTGACATAAAAAGATTAGAAATAAATATGAGCTGACATATTTATCAAAGAGCGAATTAAATTTTAGTTCTCATAGAATCTCAGAATCATTGATTCAGATGAAAAGTAAGATGAACAAATTTTCAATTCCTGGATTTTATGGAATGAAAAATTTTTGTACATTGATATAACATGATTATCCGGTATTTCATATATCTCATATATTAATATGGATATTCGAAAGTCTATGAATTATTTCCGTAAATAAATCTGGCAATAGTTCTTCATGAGAACAAAATCTTGTTCTTCAAATATATTCCGGAAGTGTTTATGTTGTAACTCTGAACAATATTCTCATTATCATTGAATATTCTTTCAGGGGATTTTTCTCACAGAATAACGTGAAAAATCAATTAATAGGGAGTACCTAATTCCTGTGCCATTTACAACAGAAATAGTGAGATTAATGATTTCTGGATAAAATAAAATATTAAAAAAAATTCAGACAATGCAGGTAAATGTAAAGGAAAAACAATCTATGTTTTAAAATATAAACTGGATGAGGAAAACTATTTCATTTACCATGATATGATAAGAGATTAAGAATAAATACATAATTTTTACATCTATTTAATTGAAATGAAAAAATGATCACAGGAATTGAATGTTCAGATGCAATTTCGTTAATAATTAAAGATCACAGGGTTTTAGAAATATTCATTGAAATGAAAACAGAAAATTGAAAAGAAAAAAAAGAGGAACGGAATATCTCAATATCAAAAAAGGAATGGAAGATGATACTGCTCACAAACATTTAGATTGGCTTGCTGACACCCTTGGATCTCTGTAGATTTAGGGGAAGCATAGAAAAATCTTGTAAAATGACAAAGGATGATTTGTTTATATCCATCTTATTTTTCTCTCTGATGTTGGAACTGTTCATAATGAAATAAATGAGAAAATTTCAACATATAGAGAAATATTCGAACAAGGATATATTCATGGAATTATCAAAAATAAGGATTATAGAATTAACTAAAAAAGAAAGAATAATTACAGAAATCCCTAAAAAGTGAGAAAAATTCAGGCATGATTAAAAATAAAAATAGATAATGCTGGTAATTAAAAATTAAAAATCCGTGATATTAGCTAAAATTCAAGATATAATTAATAAAATTAATTATAATAAATATATAAAAATATTTAAAAAATTTAGAATGTATAGTGGTATACAGCATTTCCGTTATATGTCCATGTCATTGTTGCGCCGTTACCAGGTGTAGCAACAGTCAGAGGAATAAATATGAAATCTCCCGCACTAATGTAATATGTTGCTGATAATGGATTAGTTTGTGGTGGTTTGAAAGGATATATTGAATATAACCAGATTTTAGGACCATTACCAGAAGGTGAGATACCGTATGTATTATTAGTAACACCGCTGGCAGCGGTATTGATATTATTAACACTTATTACGTAAGTATATGTATGACCGGCACCTGTTATGGTAATAGTGAGTGTAGATGATCCCATTATTGTAAGATTACCTGCAGTAATGAGGAACTGAGTTCCCGTAGCATTTGTTTGTGGTGTTACCGAAATTGCAACAGGTTTGCTGGGTGAACTTCCAATGTATCCGGAGACCATCAGATAGACCGCAGAAGCCAGTACAACCGTAATCGCCACCAT